>JAAFJK010000058.1 GCA_013298105.1 Cytophagales bacterium | reverse complement strand
TAAAGTAAGGGTGGGCGTATCTTTTCGGGTTTTGGTAATTTTTGCAAATACTTCTTCTTGTCCTTGCCTACCTGACAAGAGATAAACTGCCACACCCAAAGTAGCTATCAAAAGTACAGCTCCGACTGCCCGCAAGGGGCTGAACAGTCTGCGGGTTTTGGTAATAGGGATTACTTTAGTTTCAGGTTTTTCAAAATCTATTTTTTGGGTAAGTTTTTCCCATGCCTTTTGTGTATCAAAGGCAGGCAAGTTATTTTTGAGTGCTTCAGCCTTTTCCCATATTTTTTGCAGGTCTTGGAAAGTTTTTTCATGGGCAGGCAAGTCTTTTCGCCACTGCTCGATGTGCTTGTTTTCGGCTTCAGTGGTTTCGTGGGCTATGTATCGGATAAGGAGAGAGTCGTCTATCATAAAAAAGAAGCCCCTTGCCCCAAAGGGGAGATTTAAGTTTTATTTCCCCTTTGGGGCAAGGGGCTTTTTTTAGCTTCTCCAAAGATATGGAAAAAGTAGGTAGGAAAGGGCTATGACCATGACATCTAAGGCGACTAATACCCCTATTTTGTCATAACTTACGGTTCGGTCTAAGCCATCAAGTGCATTGCGCGAGAGTGCTATGAGCATCAATAAAAGTGGCATCAGGATAGGAAAACTTAAAACTGCCATGAGCGTAGTGTTGTTGTCTGCCTTAGAAGCTATGCTTGCCACAAGTGTAAGCGTACCTGCAAGTCCGATACTTCCCAAAAAAAGAGCTGTCATGAATAGTTCCATATCTTGTACGGGATTTTCTAATAAAATGCTGTAAAAAACCAACGTAACGCCCGAAATAAAACAAAGCAAAACGGCATTATAAAATATTTTGGAGAGTATAATTGCCTGCGGACTTGCTAAAGTGTAGTAGTAAAGTAGCCTGCCTTGTCGTTCTTGTTGGAAACTTTTGGCTACGGCATTGGTGGCTGAAAAGAGTAATATTATCCAAAAAAGGGTGTTCCAAGTAGGTGGATTCAGGGCGGATTGTCTGACGCTGAAGCTCAAATAGCATACCATTATCGTACTGACGACATAGAGCAAAATGCCATTGAGGGCGTACCTTTCGCGCCATTCTAAGACGATTTCTTTGTAGAGGAGATAGCGGATTTCTTTAAAAAGCATAGTTTTTTAGCCCCCTGCCCCAAAGGTGGGAATTAAATTTCTCCCCTTTGGGGTGGGGGCTTCATTTTGCAAAATAACATAATTTTTTTGGAATTTCAGATAAAATGTGTATTTTTGTTGCATGAAACGTTTTGCCTGCTTTGTCTTGACTTATTTATCCGCCCTTGCCTGCCTGCTGGCGCAAGAGCTAACGACTGTAACAGAAGCGTGTCCTGCGGAAGTAGTACAGTTTAACACGCCTACGCCCTTGCCTGCGGGGGCTACGCAATATGACTGGGACTTTTGTACGGGGGATCTATTGCAGCCCGCGCAGGGGAGTTTGGTAACAAGTTTTATGGAAGACTTGAATACTACAGGCAATGATTTTCATAGACCTGAAGGTTTTGACATTGCGTATGACAATGGGAATTGGTATGGCATAGTAGCAAGTAGAACGAATTATAAACTATTCAAGGCAGATTTTGGGAATAGTTTGGATAACTTGCCCACTTACAAGGAGATACAGAGTGCAAATGGATTTGTGGCGGCACCTCGTGGAGTAAAGATAGTAAAAGATAACAATCAATGGTTTGTATTTGTAAGCAATGTAGATGGTTTTAAGGCTATCACAAAATTTGATTTTGGCAGTTCCCTTTCTAACAATATGCCTGTACCAAATTTAATTGACTTGACAGGTGTAGCTGTATCACCACAGGGTATCAATGTGATAAAAGAGAATAATAAATTTTATGTTGTCCTACCCAATTTTATCAACTCACCTAATAGAAAAAGAGTTACGATATTAGATTTTGGGACTACTATTACCAATACTTTTGCAGTTGTTTCTGCGACTGTTTCCCCTTTTTTGGGTAGTCATGGGAAGATTTCTATGATAAAGTCTGGTACTAACTGGTATGGATTTTTGGCTGGAAATGCAGGTAGCAATAACTTAATTTTAGCAAATTTTGGTAACAGTATCACAAATACACCCACATTTAGTTCACTTGAGTCTTTATTGCCATCAGGCGCACCTATTTTTTCGGTAGAAGCTGTCAGAGATGGTAATAATTACATTGTTTTGGTACTGTCATCTTCAGGTGAGATATTTAGAATGAACTATGGAAATAGTATTTCTAATGTACCTACAGTTACAAATTTGACTAATTTTGGTGTAATGGGGGCATTACAAATGAGCAACCGCCCCTCGCTTTCAAGTTGTCTGATAAAACATGAATCTCAGTATTATTTTTTCTCTATTAGTCGCCATCCTGACTTAAATGTTGTAAATCCTTTGACTCCACAAAATATCAATATCTTGACAAAAGTTAAATTTCCTAATATATGCAATGCAACACCATCATATTCAAATATAGCTAACCCTATGGTTACTTACAGTGAATCTGGCACATTTTATCCTAATCTAACCTTGAAAGATGTAAATGAGAATCCAGTAGAAACTTATGCAGATGGTTTATTGATAAAAGAGGCGATTATTGCAAGTTTTAGCTATAATAATTTATGTGTAGGCGAGCCCATAGCACTCGATAACATAAGCAGAGGTGCTGAAAGTAATTTACTTAGTTGGGAATGGAGTTTTGGAGACGGGCAAACCTCAAATTTGAAATTTCCTACCCATACTTATACACAGGCAGGCAAGTATGAAGTAAAACTAAAAGTTAATAATATGAGTGGGTGTTCAAACCAAATTATAGATACTATACGCATAAGCTCACGTCCTAAAGCAGATTTTGTAGTCAAAAATATAGACTGTTCAGGCAAAGCAGTAACGTTGGAAGATTTAAGTAACATGAATGAGCTTGATAAATCGAAAGGAGGTTTTATAAAAAATAGAGTATGGCTTTTTGGAGATGGAACAAGATGGATAGCTTCGCCTTTTGATGCTACAACTTATACAAAAATATATAATAGTTTAGGAATATTTAATGTTACATTGATAGTAACAGATGAAGTTGGTTGCTCAAGTAGTGTTACTAAGCAGATTTCACTTCTTGCAGATAATACACCTACAGCTAATTTTAATTTTACAAATGCCTGTACAGACATACCTATCACATTTACAGACATTAGTACCTTACCTGCGAATAGTATAGGAGAAATAAATAGTTGGCAATGGACTTTTTATAATACAAATGGAGTTTCTATTATGGCTATTTCTACACTTAAAAATCCTGCTTTTACATATTTGCAAACAGGTATATATCAAGTAAAACTAAATGTAAGAAATTCTTTGGGCTGTAATCATGAAGTAATAAAAAATATACAAGTAAAATCAAGCATAAATAGTCAATTTAGTGCTTCCTCACTCACTGGTTCTGCGCCTTTGCGTATACAATTTACGAACTTGACAACCAATGCTACAACATATCAATGGCATTTTGGGAATGGAGAGTACAGTACACAAGCCTCACCTACTTATACCTTCAAAGAAAATGGGGTATATGTAGTAAGTTTTCAAGCAAAAAGTTTAGAAAATTGTGGAAAAATAGCCACACAAACTATTATTGTCGAATCACCCACTGCCCAAGAAGATCTATTGGGTAAGGACGTATTGAAGGTGTATCCCAATCCTAGTAATAAAAATATTTTTATCGAATTACCTATATATTTTAAACTCACTGATGCTTATATTACAGATATGGTAGGCAAGGTAATACAAAGATTGAATCTGAAAACTGATAAAAATCAAGTAGATTTGGCGCATTTACCTAAAGGTGTTTATATCCTTCATGTAATAGAAAATAAAAATATTTGGACAAAAAAAATCATTAAAATATAATGCGTCTTCTTAGATTTGATAGTATAGGTCCCCTTGCTTATTTGAATAAAAAAAAAGAAGATTGGGGTAAGAAAGTGATAAATACTTTAGCACGTAAGGATTATCTTACAAAAATATTAGATTTGAAAGCTAACTTCAGTGATTTTTATACTTACCATCTACGTGAATTAGGTTGGGAAGCTGAAGAGTTTATAATAGGCGATAATACCTATATAGATAAAGTAGCTTCAGAAAATGGCGTAAAATTCATAAATATTGCAAAAAAAATAGAAGTTTTGAAAAATAAAATAAAGCCTATCCATAAAAGATGGGACAAAAAACAAATCCGAGCCTATATAAAATCTTATCATCCTGATGTATTATTTATTCGAGCTGGTTTAGGTATAGAAAGTTCTTTTTGGCAAGAATTTTCAAAGAATTGCTTAATCGTGTCGCGCATAGCCATGAAAATACCCAAAGACTGGAATATGTATGATTGGGATTTGATTTATACAAGTACAAATGCATATAAAACCTTTTTTGAATTACAAGGGGTCAAAACTATAATCAATAGCAACGGCTTTGACAGTAGAATTCTAAATAAAATAACAAATGTACCCAAAGCATACGAAGTGAGTTTTGTAGGTGGGCTTGGACTTGATGTATTCCAAGAGAGAACAACACTCTTTGAATATATTGCCAAACAAATTCCTTTGTATTGGTGGGGATATGGCAAAGAAAAATTAAAAAATGAAAATAGTTTATTAGCTTCTTGGCAAGGAATAATCGGTGGGTTAGAAATGTTTGAAATATACCATCAATCTAAAATAGTATTAAATGATTATGGGTCAATTGCTGAAGGTGAAGCTGTAAACCAACGTATTTTTGAGGTTTTGGGTATGGGAACATTTTTGCTTACCAAATATGCAAAAAATCTATCTGATATGTTTCCTAAAAATATACTTATCACATTCAAAGATGAAAAAGATTGTTTAGATAAGATACAATACTTTCTAAAAAATGAAACAGAAAGGGAAGGTATAGCTAAAGAATTACAAAAAATAGTGTTAGAAAGATATACTTATAAAAATATTATACGAGAAATAGATGAACAATTAAAGCAAGCCTATCAAAAAAAATATGGTCTATCCTAAAATATCTATCATAACACCTTCACTGAATCAGGGGAAATATATTGAGCAGACAATCCTATCAGTTTTAACACAAAACTATCCAAACTTGGAATATATTATCATAGATGGAGGAAGCACCGATAATACAGTAGAGGTAATTAAAAAATATGAAAAATATTTGTATTATTGGGAAAGTATAGCAGATAGAGGTCAAAGTCACGCCATCAACAAAGGATTAGCTAAGGCCACAGGCGACATTTTTAATTGGCTGAATAGTGATGACTATTTGGCAGAAGGCTATCTTTTAAAGATTGGGAAAGCATTTTATGAAATGGATATCCAATGTTTTTGTGGTATAACTTATGCTTTTCATGAAGATAAAAATCTAAAAAATTATCCATTAAAACCTATCATTCATAGTTCTGTTGAAGAAAATATGGCTTTTCCAAGGCACTCACAACCTGCTACATTTTACAGAAAGTCAGTATTTGATTCATTTGGAGGGCTGAACGAAACATTACATTATTGCATGGACAGAGAATTTTGGATTAAATTTCACATGAACTATCCACAAAAAAGCATATATTTCTATGAAGATATTGGAGTTTATTTTAGATTGCATCAGGCTTCAAAAACCGTAGAACAAATTAATAATTTTATTGAGGAAAGAAAAATGATTGAAATTGATATTTTGACGGCACTACAAGCTGATAATAAAATAATAAAATTTATCTCCAATATTACAAAAAATAATTATTATAAAAAAATAAAAAAATGGAATATTAATCATATAAATAAGAAAAAATATATCAAATTCATTGCGAAGAAATATTTGGAGGAAAATAAACAAAAATTATCTTTATTTGATTTTTTATATCTATATTTTACAAAAATAATAAACTCAATATGATTTTAAAATATTTATATGTAATATTTTTTCTTATAACTCACCCAAAAATAATCTTTTTCTTTATATATTTTTATGCTAAATCAAGAAAAGCAAAATACTTCTTTTTTTTTCCAAGAATGGGACTTGGGGGAGCAGATAAAATGCAAATTCATTTGTGCAATTCTCTACAAGATAACATAATACTTATATTTGATAAGGCTAATAAAAAAGATATTTGCTATTTAGATAGATTGAATCAAAATATTAATTTTTTTTGTATCTATCAGTATATAGAAAACGATATATATAGACTTATATTGACAAAAATCATAATATATTTATTAAAAAATAAGGAAAAAATTATTTTTGGAGCAAATAGCACTTACTTTTATAATTTGCTACCCCACATACCAAAACATACAATTTGTGGAGATAGAGTACCTGCCCTTGGTGGAGGCATTGAAATATATGCGTCTAAAGTAAAAGATAGACTCAATATTCGTTTTTTGACATATAATAAAATGAAAAATGACGCATACATCAAGACCACTAATAACGCCCAAAAACAAATCGTATTATATGCACAAACTTCTTGGAAAATAGAAAAAAAAATAAAGAATATAAATAATAAAATAAAAGTCATATATACAGGTAGAAATTCGAGCGAAAAACGTATTCATTTGATACAAATAATAGCAGATAAGGTGTTTGAAAAAAAACTTAATATTCAATTTGAACTTATAGGAGATATGCCACAAGAATATCAAACTAAAAATATAAAAATAACATCAACTATTTCGAATGAGTCTGAATTAATGAAAAAAGTAAAAGAAGCAGATGTTTTTTTATTGCTATCCGAACGAGAAGGAATACCTATATCTATCATTGAAGCAAGTACAAAAGGAATTGTGCCTATATGCACAAATGTTGGTGGAATATCCGAAAAATTTATAGATAAAAAAAATGCTTTTCTAATAGATAATTCTTTAACTGAAGATGAAATGATACATGAAGTAATATCTATTTTAGAATATATTGATAAAAATAGAAATTTTCTTGCTACTATGTCCAGTCAAGTAATTGAACTTGCGGAAAGTGAATTTATTCACATTGATAATATGAAAAAAATATTTAAACAAAACCTACAACCACACTTTTTAGTAGAAAATTAAGTTTTGGCGTAGCTTTTGAATACTAACCACTTGTTGGGCAGGCAAGTCTAAAAATATCCTACCTCATATTCCGCATGAACCGTTTGCAATACGCCTCAAGTCCTTATTTACTTCAGCACGCCCATAACCCCGTAGATTGGTACGAGTGGAGCGCGGACGCGCTCGCACGCGCCAAAAAAGAAGATAAACCTATCATCTTGAGTATTGGCTATGCCGCCTGTCATTGGTGCCACGTCATGGAGCGCGAAGCCTTTGAAAATGAGGAGATTGCAAAAATCATGAACCAACACTATATCTGCATCAAAGTAGATAGAGAAGAAAGACCTGACATAGATGCTAT
>JAAFJK010000220.1 GCA_013298105.1 Cytophagales bacterium | reverse complement strand
CGAGGTTTGAAGTACGAGGTACGAACATTGCGTTTTTCAAAGTTACAGCTCGTCTGTGCGCTGTACCGTTATTTGGTATTTTTTGACTAAATTTGCGCTTTATTCTACCTCAGTTATGGGCGAACTTCGCAACTTACTCAAAAAAATCACTTGGCGCAAACTACAAAATGCTTGGAAAATATACAGAAGCTACCAAAAATCCCAAAAAACAGGCTTGCCTGCCCTCAGCGGTTTGCCTATAGCCCTTGCCTTTGAGCCTACTACTTCTTGCAATTTACGCTGCCCTGAATGTCCGAGTGGGTTGCGTAACTTTACACGCCCGACAGGTATGCTACAAGAAGATATTTTTGCGAAAGTAATAGACGAACTGCATGATACACTGATTTATCTTACGTTTTATTTTCAAGGCGAGCCTTACCTGCACCCCAAGTTTTTGGATATGGTAAAATATGCCTCTGACAAAGGAATTTATACCGCTACTTCTACCAATGCGCACTATTTGAGTGAAGCAAATGCTGTCAAAACTATAGAATCAGGACTCGACCGACTCATCATTTCGCTTGATGGGACTACCCAAGATACGTATCAATCTTACCGCGTGGGAGGCAAGCTCGACAAAGTCATAGAAGGTACAAAACGCCTCATAGCCTTGAAAAAAGAAATGAAATCGCGTACACCACACTTGATATTTCAGTTTCTGGTCGTGAAACCCAATGAGCATCAAATTCCTGAAGTCTATAAACTTGCCAAAGCACTTGGCGTAAATGAAGTAAAATTGAAAACTGCCCAAATCTATGACTATGAAAATGGCTCTGACCTTATCCCGACTATAGATAAGTATGCCCGCTACCGCAAAGATGCACAAGGCAAGTACCATATCAAAAATGGGCTGGAAAACCATTGCTGGAAGATGTGGCACTCATGCGTTATCACTTGGGACGGCATGGTGGTGCCTTGTTGTTTTGACAAAGATGCGCATCATAGGCTTGGCAATGTAAGCGACATGACTTTCGCAGATGTTTGGCAAAGTGAGGCTTATCAACAGTTTCGTGGAACGCTTTTGCGCTCTCGAACCGAAATAGAAATGTGCAAAAATTGTACTGAAGGGACTAAGGTGTGGGCGTAAGGTAAGAAGTATCAAGCAATTTGGCTACTTTCATCAAACCAATCAAACTAATAGCATCTGTAATCTCGTGGCGCATACACATCTCGAGTGCTTCAGATAAGTGGACTTTGCGGACTTGCAAGACCTCTGTTTCTTCGGGCTGGCTTTCGCCCAAAGTAAGTTCTTGTGCCAAAAATATCAAGCCTTCCTCGTCTGTTACAGAGTTGGAGGTGTGTACGCGCCCTATGATGCTCCATTGCTGGGCAGAGATGCCTGTTTCTTCCAAAAGTTCGCGTTTGGCACTTTCTATCCAATCGACCTCCAGCTTGCCTCCCCCCATCGGTATCTCCCAAGAATACTCGTTCAAGGGGTAGCGATACTGCCCCACGAGCCACGTATATCCTTCGGCATCTACAGGTACGATGCCTATGGCTTTGTTTTTGAAGTGTAAAGTACCATAAATACCTTCCTTGCCTGCGGGGTTCAGTACGGCATCTTCGCGGACGCGAATCCACGCATTTTCGTATTTTATTTCAGAAGAAAGAATTTTCCAAGGATTTTCGTATCTCATGGTGCAAAAATATCTTTTTTTTGGCATATATTTGCGCCCACAGACCAAAACATTTTGAATTAAATGGCTTATACCACCACACCCATCGCGGGACTTTGGATATTCGAGCCTCGCTTATTTGAAGATGAGCGTGGACATTTTTACGAAAGTTTTAATGCCAAAAATTTTGCAGAAGCTACAGGCTTCGCGCGTGATTTTGTGCAAGACAATCATTCACTTTCTCACTACGGCGTTTTGCGGGGTTTGCATTGCCAGCTTCCGCCCCACGACCAGAATAAGCTGATTCGGGTGGTGCAGGGCTTGGTATATGATGTGGCTTTGGATTTGCGCAAGTCCTCGCCTACCTACGGACAATACTTTGGCGTGGAGCTTTCTTCAGAGAACAAGAAGCAGTTTTTTATCCCACAGGTTTTGCGCATGGCTTTGTGGTTTTGAGTAAAACAGCAGAGCTACTTTATAAATGTGATAACTATTATGCGCCTAAAGCCGAAGCGGGCGTTATATACAATGATGATACTGCCCAGATTGACTGGAGAGTACCTACCGAAGACCTTATCATTTCTCCTAAAGACCTTATATTAAAGACTTTGGCAGAAACTAAATTATCATTTTAGCTATTTAGCCTTATGAATAGACTTTTGCCGTTGCTCTTGTATATGATTTTATCGCTACAAGGTGTATTTGCCAAATCTGCCCCTTGCCTGCGTGATACGACTAAAAACCGCCTTGAGCAACAAGCCCAAGTCCGCGAAGAAGACGAACTTGTAGAAAAACCTGCTTCGAAGGAGGCAGGCAAGGTGCGGGATAAGCTCCAAAAGAAAAAAAATCGCTACGCCAAAAAACACGAAAAGAAATCACCCAAAGGCAATTTTATAGAACTTGATAGGCTAATGATAGCCATAGTTTTTGCTTTGGGTATTTTGCTTTTGCTCTTGCTTTGGTTTTTATTCAGGTCTGTCAGTGGGCTGGGCTTTGGCTGGGCTTTGTTGCTTTCTATAGGCTTTGCTATGGCACTTTTCTTTTGGTTTTTGGCAAGGAGCGAGGCAGTAGATACAGTGGCTTGGTATGAGTATTTTATCAAATTTGGTATATTTGCTTTTGTAGGAATCGCGCTTATCTTGGGTGGGTTCATAGCGCTGTTTGGTGGAACACCTGCTATGATTAACTTTTTGTTGTGGGGTGTGATACTTGGCGGTGTGTCTTTGATTATTTCTATCCTCTTCAATAACAGCATTTTAAATGAAATTTTCCCTTTCTGGTTCAAATAGCATTTTTTTTTACAAAGTGCTTCTTTTGTGCGTACTTTCAGGCTGTATAGATTTGCCTATACAGCAAACTCCTGATGCAGAAAGTACAACCCTCTCGCTGAATAAGCCTTTTACTACGCAAGATTGTATTTATGAACCTTCGTTCATCAAAACTGTCCGTATGTATGTGGCTGAAGCCTCCAATAACTACAAACAATACCTCATGCCGCCTGTAGTGCTTTTGGGGCAGTCGCAAACGCTGATGCTTGAGTTCGACCAGATAGGACATACGCCCAAATATTACCAAGCTAAAATTGTGCATTGCCACGCTGATTGGAGTCCCTCAAATCTTTTGGATATGGAGTTTACGAACGAAATCAATGAATTTCAGCTAAACCGCTATGAGGTATCTTACCGCACCAAAACCAACTATTTGCATTATAAATTCATAGTGCCTAAAGTAAAACTATCGGGAAATTATGTGCTGGTGGTCTATAAAAACAACAACAAAGAAGACCGTATCCTTACGCGCAGATTTATGGTCTATGAAAGTAAGCTGAATATCGTACCAGAGATGCGTGTGCCTACTCAAGCTGATGCGCGAGATACAAAACAACAAATTGATTTTAAGGTGCATTATGCAGACTACAATGTCCTGAATCCGAGCGAGGAGTTCAAAATAGTCGTGCGCCAAAACTATCAATGGCGGGGGGCTATTCAAAACCTGAAACCTACGCTGATGCAGGATTTTGACCATGTGGTGGCTTATCGCTTTTTGAATGGGGAAAATTACTTTCCTGCCCTAAACGAATACCGCAGGTTTGATGCACAAAGTACGCGCTATTTGGGCTTTCGGATAGGGGGACTGAAGCTCAAGGATTCGCTTTCGCTTGAGGTAGAAACAGACCAAACGCGCGGTAATCTGCCTTATTTTCGTCTGCCAGACTACAATGGCGGGTACATAGTGGGCAGGCAAGATGCTGACCTCCCACACATAGAGGCAGACTATCTGTATATCAATTTTGTACTCAAAACGCCTCGTTTGACAGAAGATGTATATGTCATGGGCGCGTTTAATCATTGGCAGGCAAGTGCCGAGAACTTGATGCGCTATGACGAGAAGAAGAAAGCCTACCTTGCCTGCCTGTACCTGAAGCAAGGGGAATACAATTATCAATATGCTGTAAAAAAGGGGGAAGTATTAGATGCTACTTACTTTGAGGGTTCGCACCAAATCACTGAAAATGACTATGACATTTTGATTTATCATAGACCTATAGGCACACGCGCAGATAAGTTGATTGGTTACAAGCGATTCAATACGTTTCAAGCTAACTAAAAAAAAGAGGCACGAATGCCTCTTTTTTTATGGGTTTAGATAAAAGAGGCACGAATGCTTCTTTTTTATGGGTTTAGATAAAAAGAGGCACGAATGCCTCTTTTTTATGGGTTTAGATAAAAAGAGGCACGAATGCCTCTTTTTTATGGGTTTAGATAAAAAGAGGCACGAATGCCTCTTTTTTAGTTTTAAGGTCTTAGGCTTCGGAAGTCGATAGTTACAGTCGATTGTGCGGCTGTTGCATTAGGGGCAACTCCTACAATTCTAAAAACCCCATATCTATCTATTCCAGTACCATTGCGTATCAAGCACACATAAGTTTGTCCAACTAAGAGTCCCGAAATGCTTGTGCTTGAAGTACCTGCCATATAAGCAGTGTTAGCGGTTTGAAGTGAAGCAGTACCAAAATTGAAATTACTTGGTGCCAGTACAAAATTTGTGTTGCTACCCATACCACTTCTCAAGCTCATCGCTACATTATCAAAAATTAAATCTTTGACTGTTTCATCTGTTCCTGCACCATTGAAAGTTACAGTAGCCATGTTGTACGAACTGTTTGCGCCTGCACTGAATACTAAAGCACTGCGAAGGTCTTGCAAAGCATTGTTTACAACATTGAATCTTGGCGTACCGCGATTTGGAGGTATTACAGAAAATGTCTGCCCATTAGCAAATGTACCAAAATAGCGCAAATAGATAGAATCGCCTGCTACAGCATTGCTGGGCAAAGTATAATCTAACGAATCAGTAAGTGTAGCGGCTGTTCCTGGATAATTCTTAGAAAGGACAGGGGCTACTTCTTCCGTGCCATTAAATCCAAATTTTCTAAAAACTTCTATTTTTGTGAGATGTTGCCCTGCTGCTGTACCTGAAGCAGTAAACCCTAAACGGACTAATTGATTGGGGCTGATAGTAGTAGGATTCATTGAGCGAACAGTTGTAAGCGCACTTACCGCATTGCGCGTAGGAAGTAATGCAATAGGTGCTGAAAGATTAACAGTAAAACGTCTTGTGGTTGTCTTGCCTGCCCCTGTAGCTACAAATTCAAGTACGATGGCTTGTCCAGCTCTTGGTGTTCCTGCATCAGGTGTGCTTCCCATATTGCGTACAAGGTCTGTGAATACTACTTGTTGATTAGTGGGTGTCAAAGTAGCTAAAGTTCTACTTCTTTGAGCAGTTACACCACCAATAGATTCCAAATCACGAAAACGGCTGTTCACGCTTACCGAGGTTACATCTGTACCTGATAAGTTGGCTGTAATTGTTATCCTGTTTGTTTCTACCGTTGTAACGCTTGCTATATTCAAGTCTGTACCATTAAAAGCAATAGAAGTTACGGGGGTGTTATTTTGGTCAAAAGGATTAGGTTCTTCAAACACTGAACAGGCACTCATAGCAAATATGGCAGCGACTGTCAGGCATGAACCAAATATAATATTTTTCATATCAAATATTTGTTAAAATTTGAAAACACAAATGGAGGAAAATTATTTATCCCAAAAAACAGACTTTTCAAATACGTTTGCTCTTGCAGGTGTATTTGGATTAGAGTCTCTTTCTTGTTGAGGGTAAGGCAGAATACGAGGCAATACTGTAGGTGAGGGTGCAACACTATTCAAAGTAGCAGTTAGCGCAGGAAAGCCTGTTCTACGCCAATCACTCCAAGGCTCAACTGCAACACCATAATTGGCTACGTATTTTTCCTCTATGATTTGTTGAAGTTCAGTACCTGTATTGAGTGTACCATTAGCATTGATGTAAGCTGTTATACTTGTGGCGGGTACGCCTGCCAGTTGCATCGAAGCTCTTATACCCTCTTGAAAGGCTATTTGTGCATTAGCCGTCTGTCCTTTTGCAAATAAGTACTCCGCACGAATAAATTGATATTCTGAGTAAGTAAGCATACGCACTGCCCCAGCTCCTGAATAAGTATCTACTCTGCCTCTGGCACTTGTAGTTGCAGTTCCTGTACTATCTCCACGCAAATAGATGTGCATACGAGAAAACACTATAGCTGGTGTGGCTGCTGGGTTAAATACAGTAGTCGCATCTGCGGTATAGTTATTGGGCGCACCCAAAAATGTAGTGCCTGAAGTAGGAGTAAAATACCATCTACGACGTGGGTCAGCCTTTGCATTCATGCGACTCACAAAAGTTGCATTAGGAAAAAACTGGTCTTGGCGGCGTATTTCAAACTGATGGATGGGATTCTCACGTCCAGCTGCAGCTGCAGTAGCTTGAAAATTTAGTTGAAAATTATCTGTATTTGCCGTCATAAAGGTTGCCCCAGCTTTTGCTAAAATAGCGTCTATGCGTGCTACTTTGTCAGTATAACGTAAAGCAAGGCGAGTTTGCAAAGTATAGGCGAAAGTACGCCATCTTGCTCTATTTCCAGCAAAAATAACATCATCAGCCGCAGGGACAAACTCAGATGAACTTGCATTTAAGTTAGCAATACCTTCATCTAACATCACAAAAAGTGCGCTATAAATAGCTTCACTGTTGTCATATTTGGGTTGTAAATTCTCTGTACCTTTGAGTGCTTCTGAAAAAGGAACATTCCCCCACAAATCTGTGATGATATGAAAAGTATATGCTTTTAATATTTTAGCAATACCTGCATAATAAGGGCTTTTACCTTCAGCATCTTTGATCATAGCTTCCAAATCAGCCAAGACACCTGAATAAAATTGGGCGCGAAATGTATTATTTACATCTGTGGGTTGAATAACATATCCCATCAATTCACGATTTTGCACACCTTGATTGCCTTGTCCTGCAAAATGTTGTGCAATAATTGAACTGTATCGATGTATGTCACTACCCATATTAAAACCTAACTGTACTTGAGCAGAAGTTAGAACCTGTGGGAGTGGTGCTTTAACAATAGCATTGGGACTTTGATTTACATCAAGCCAGTTATTACAAGAGGTAGCAGTTGTTAATAATACTGCTAACGCTCCTATTTTAAATAGATTTTTCATTAGAAATTCTTTGTTTTAGAGCGTGAAAAATTAATAAGAAAGCCTTAGCATAAAGCCAAATGAGCGTGTTTGAGGAAGGGCATTAAATTCCAAACCTTGTGAGTTGTTGGCACCTTGTGCATTTACTTCAGGGTCTATGTGTGGTACATTGGGAGCCCAAAGTAATAAATTACGTCCAGATACACCTATCTCTATACGGCTTAATTTAGTCTTTTCCACCAAGTTTTGTGGAATTGTATAAGTCAAAGAAGCTTCTCTCAGACGTACCCAACTTGCATCAAAAATGTAAGACTCACCTGTACCAAAAGCAAACATACTACCCCAGAATTGTTCTGCTGTAACCTGTACGTCATTAGCTACTGGGCTTCCACCTGCATCTGCCAACAAAGCACCTGCCGCATTTCCCCTCCAGCCTGTAATATTGTAATTTCGATTTCTATCACCTGTTTCTGAAGCCGCACCTGACCTACGCAAATCACCTACGTTGCGCGAAACTATATCACCTCCTTTGCGAATATCTATCAAGAAAGACAATGACAAGCCTTTATAAGAAAGTGTATTGGTAATACCTGCTGTCCAATCGGGGTTAGGGTCGCCTATTCTTTTAATATCAGTGCTATTTACTACAGGCAAGCCATTAGGGTTCAAAATAAGTTGTCCATCTGTATGGCGAACAAAAGTAGTTCCATAGATAACACCATAAGGTGCGTTTGCTTCCAAACGAGTTTGAGGGCTTGTAAAGCCACCTAAAGGTATAATACTCACACCAGGAGCCAGCTCTTTCACAATGTTGCGTATGCGTGTCCAGTTTAAGCTGATATCCCATTGAAAGTTACCTTTTTTAATGGGAGTGCCTGCCAAAAGTAATTCTATACCATTTGAATTTAACTTTCCTGCATTGGTTGTAAGGTTGGTAAATCCAGAGGCACCAGCTACAGGTACATCTAAGATGATTTTTGTACTATTTGTGCTAAAATAGCCTAAATCTAAAGTAATTCTATTTTTCAAGAACTTAAGTTCTGTACCTATCTCGCGTGTTACTGTAAACTCAGGTCCCAAAGTTGGATTACCTGCTACATCATCAAGCGCGCGTCCAGCTTGTCCAGCAAAAGGGAAGGTAACTGCTGGTCCAAAACCATCACTTGGATTTGCATTTAAGAAATAGGTATCTGTAGAATAAGCAGGTGCTATGCGTCCAACTTGTGCAAGATTACCTCTTATGCGTCCAAAAGCTTCTATAGCACTGGTAAATACAAAACTTGCAGAAGCTGAAGGATAAAAATACGAACGTTTTTCAGGACCAAAAGTAGAAGACCTGTCATTGCGGAGTGTAAAATTCAAGAAAGCATAATCTCTAAAACTTCCTTGCACATCTGCATAAATACCCATAAGACGAGTTTCGACTTCGCTATTGGTAGGTACATAGGTGGTGGTGTTAGATAAGTTAGCAAATCCAGGTATTACTACGCCTGTACCCAATGCTAAACGATTGATACCTTTAGAAGTGCTTATTTCTTGTCCTAAAAGTCCCGTAATTGTAAAATCTTCACTTATTTTCTTTTTGAAATTTAAGTTCAAGAATGAGCTGGTTAGCATGGTCTGGTTTGCGCGTTTGCCTATAGCGCCTACACCCAAAGAGTTATGACTGCCCGAACCTCTCATACCTGGCGGATCGTATGTATTGATAGTAGTTACACCATAATCTGTTCCAAGTTTGTAGCTCAAACTCATCCAATCAGTAATATCATAGGTAAGGCTGATATTGCCAAGCACACGATTTATCTCGTCATCATACAAAACATTTTGTAAACTCCATATAGGATTGTCCTCTCCACCATACCAATAGTTTTGTGCGCTGTTTGTTGGATTGACAGTAGGATAGTTATAAGGATTAACGTTGCGAGGCAAGAACCAACCTCTGAACATGGGATTCGAGAGTTGATTACCTTGTTGACTTCTTTTTGAAAAAGTATTAAAATAGTTGATACTTGTTGAGATACTAATTTTTTTAGTTAGTTGATGTGTACCACCCACTTTGAA
>JAAFJK010000491.1 GCA_013298105.1 Cytophagales bacterium | reverse complement strand
TTATCAGACCTGCTTCATTGCCTGCCAATTCTGCGTTCATAAAGGCGGTTAGCTCGGCTGGAGTACGTGCTATATTCCACACGCGCATTTCATCAAGCCTACCATTTAGCCAATTACCACCAGGACCAGCAGGAGGTGCTGTACCCGTATCACCCAATCTCGCCCCAACAGCCGTAAATGCGTGGGTACTTTTTAACGTACCGTTGTAGGGAGTAGAGGCAACTAATGTACCATTTTGATAAAGCAATACATTCGTACCATCTGCCACCGCCGCTACGTGTACCCACGTATTCAAAGGCAGAGGCGAAGGTGCAGTAGCAGTTACTTGTATATTATTAGCCTGTCCTATTTGGACATCAAGTTCACCTGAGATATTTTTCAAGCCGAAATGAACTGCTCCAATAGTGGAAACATTGCCCCAGTTTTTGAGGAAACTTGTCCATTCTACATTGTTATTCACATTTACCCATACTTCTACAGTCATTCTGCCATTGCCCAACTTGCCTGCCCACATATTGTCAGGCAAACGCACATAATCATCTGTGCCATCAAAGGCAAGGGCTTTATTCGCTGCATCAGCCAAACCTTGTATCGCAAAAGTATAATTACTATTCACACAATCATTGTTAATAACATTCACTGTGGCATTTTTTGTACCTACACTTGTAGGTGTGAATGTTACGGTAAAAGTTTGTGAACCATTCGAAGGAACACTAAAAGGAAATGCAGACAAACCTGAAATCGCAAACAATGACGCATCTACTCCACTCAAACTTACCTGCGAAACAAGCAAAGGGTTTGTACCATTGGTATTTTGAATGGTATAAACTCGTGTAGAACTTGTATTGGTAAGTGTGGTATTAAAAAGTGTAAAATTGCCCACAACGGGTGTAACAGAGTTATTGGCAATATTGGTAGCATTTCCTTGCAAATTGGCTGTACCTCTTACTGTATTATTTGTAACTTGTGAAATGGCTGCATTTCCCGCTATAAAGTTAGAAGTTGCACCATTCAAAGCAAAGCCACTCAAAGTGCCATTACCTACACAAATAGAATTGGCAGTTACTTGAGTAATGGCAGTGTTATCTCCACCTGCTACACCTTGATTAAAGTTGTGATAGAGTACCAAACCGACTTCATTGCCTGCGAGTTCGGTATTCCTATTGTTGGCTATTTCGGTTAGCGTGCGGACTGTATTCCAAATGCGCACTTCATCTATGGTGGCATTAATATATTGAGGTTCAAGATTGTTGTTTCCAATTGTAAGAGATACATTTTGAAAAGCTATACTATATGTTTTTGTACCTACCAAAACACCATCTAAATATAATCTTGAACCATTAGCAACACCGCTTTGGAAAGTAAAGGCAACATGATGCCAATTACCATCATTGATGAGTTGTCCTGTTGTAAATTGAGTAGAGTTTGACCAATCGTATGCTGTAAGTTCGTTGTTCGTAAGAAATATACCATAAGCGTTCTCTTTTACTACAATGGCTCTATTACCAACCCCCGCGTTCGAGGTTCTTACCCATGCTTCTACAGTTCCTGTAGATATTTGTAGGGAAGTAGAATTACCACAATTTACGAGGTCATTCGAACCATCAAAATTGAGTGCGTTATTTTGTGCCACAAGCCCCTGAACTGCAAAGGTATAAGTACCAGCCCCACAAGAAGATGTATTGGCAACATTGATAGTGGCATTTTTTGTGCCTGTGCTGGTAGGAGAGAAAGTAATTTCAAATATAGCACTACTGCCACTTGTGATAGTAGCCGAAGGTGCAAAAGAAACGCTAAAAGAACTCGCATCTGCCCCTGTAATATTCACTGAAACCCCTGTTAAACTTCCTGCCCCTGTATTTTGAATGGTATAAGTCTTCGCATTGCTACTCGAAACAGGCGTAGTGGGAAATAAAGTATGGTTTATTGCACTCGCGCTAACACTTCCATTGGTGATATTGGTGCTATTGCCTTGTAAATTGATGAGCGTAGCAGTAGAAAAATAAATTCCTTGTGGACTCCACGAAGCAAAAGCAGGCGAGATAGGTATGTTAAAGCAATTATTGATTGCGCCATTATTGACAATGCTTCCTGCCGTAAAACTTATGCCACTTGGATTGAAGACAAAGTTATCGCCTGCCCCTACCGTTAATGCTCCTGTGATAGTACGCGCAAAACTTGATGGAAAAGCAATCATTTGCGAGCCTGTGCCTGTGAGGTTGGTGGTTACGTTTTGAGGCGGATTCGTGGCAGGAAGTTCATCCCCAATAGTATAGCTATAGTTATTTACTGTGCTGTTGTTATACAAAAGCGTAGTGCCTGTAGGCGCGTAGGAAAGTGTGCCTGTATTGAATGCGACATTGCCTGCATTGCTGATGGTAAAAGTGCCATTTACAGTCAGATTTTGGTCGTTCCAACCTATCGCATTGGTGCGATTGATGGTAAAATTGTTGATAGTAGGATTAGCCGTAAAACAACTATTCGGCAAAGTAAATACGCTTCCTGCAATATTGCCTGCTGTGCCAAAGGCTAAATTAGTAGTGGCATCTGTTGTGATTGTGCCTGTTTCTGTCGTGCCATTTCGAGCAATAGGCGAGTTACCTGTTTGGAAGGTAAGCGTTCTTCCTGATACATTTAAGTTGCCTGCTAACAATCTAAGTTGATTGGTAACAGTCAAATTATTACTCAAAATTATTTGGTTGTTAGGCGTGCCTGTATGATTGATAGTAAAACTATATACTGTAGTAGGCAAGAATGCACCTGTGTTGATATTGCCTGACACAGAATTTTCAATTACAAACAAAGTTGTCGCACCAAAAAACAAATCTGAACCCACGCCTGTAAATCCATTGAATACCCCCAACGTATTATTGGCATTATTTTCCAAAGGGCGATTCACATCTACCGTACTGTTTGCGGTCAAAGTACCTGTTGTCCCTTTGATAATTTGCGCATTTTGAGTAATAAAAAACAAATTACTTACTGTAAAATTTTGGTTGTTCAACGTCATACCTGTCGTCCCGCGTACATCTAAAGTAGCCACTGATGGAGGTGCCGCAAATAGGTTATCAGGCAAGACCAACATATTGGTTTGACTAAGCAAAATATATTGCGTGCCTGTAGTGCTTAAGCGAAGTGTACCTGTTGTTCTTGTAATGCTAAAATTACTCAAAAAACGTGGCGAAGAGGAAGCCGAAATATTGAACTCGCCTGCTGTAAGCGTAAGTACGCCATACAAGAACATATTTTGCGTGTTCCACGTCAAAGTATTAGTTCTATTGATAGTGATGGCATTTATACCTGCTGTATCATCAGTTATCAAGCCCGCAGGCAAGGTAAACGCATTGCCCCCTGTATTGCCTGCTGTACCAAAAATCAAATTGGTAGTAGAGGTTACATTTAAAGTGCCGCTTGTACGCGCTATAGGCGTGTTGCCTGTATGCCACGTAACAGTTCTACCTGTTACATTGAAAGCCCCATTGGTAAGTGTTAATGTACCTATGATAGTTACGTCATTAGTCAGTGTAACGCCTGTAGAGTTAGTAATGGTAACATCATTGGCTACCAAGCCTCCAACATTATTGGTATTTTGGGCAGTGCCTCCATTGAATATATAATTTGCACCATTGGTAAAAGTTTTTGTACCTGTTACGTTTACGGCATTCAATCCCACAGCATTGGCAACCTGTAAGGTAGCATTGGCTTGAAGGATAAAATTGCCTGCACCAAATACAGTACTGCCCCCTCCTATGCTTAGGTCAGTACCTGTCCCGTCTGCTATAGTGAGTGTATTACCTGCCCCTACTGAAATCTGACCTTGTACTACAATTTGGTCAAGCGTAATGTTTGCGTTTACTGTAGCTGTATGACCTGTTTGAATAGTGATAGTATTATTAGATATGATGGGAGGATCAACTGCTGTAACCCATGTTGTACCATCAAAATACTGCCAGTTGGTAGCAGAAGCGAAAGTAGCATTACCAATAGTACGGTAGTCCGCCATCCAATTGGTAGTTGCCCAATTAGAGGTACTACCTGAAAGTGTAAAATTATTCAAAGTACCATTATACGCATTTGTAGTGAGGTCAGGAAGTGTCGTAACGCCTGTATTTGTGCCTCCTGCTATTCCTTGATTGAAACGATAATAAGCCGTTAAGCCTGATGAATTGGTAGCTATTTCTATGTATCTATTGTTAGCGATTTCAGTTGCAGTTCTGGCTACATTCCAAATTCTAACTTCATCTATATCTCCATTAAAATACCTACTTCCTGCACTTGGATAATTTCCTATCGTAACAGGTAAGATATTGGCAGGATTGGTTTTTGTGCCTATTTGTGTATCTATCGCAACGCCATCTACATACAATATTTTTTGTGTAG
>JAAFJK010000568.1:11317-13485 GCA_013298105.1 Cytophagales bacterium | reverse complement strand
ATTGTGTTTTTTTGTACCTGTTTTTTGGCTACCGCTCATGTCCTTGCCTGCCCTCGCGCTCGTGCGGACGTATTTGGTGTATCTTTTTCGCAAAAAATTGGGGGGCTACACAGGCGACTGCCTCGGCGCAACCCAACAAGTAGCTGAAATTGTGTTTTATATGGCTTTGATATGTTGCAAATAAATTCGATTGTCTGACAATTTTTGTGGAAAAACATTTTTTGGGCAAGTTCGAGTTTGGGAACGAGTAAAAAATAACTTGAGAATATTTAGCCACGCTGTAAGCGTCTGTTATCGTGCTTTTACGCGGTTAAGCAATACCAACAGACGCTTACAGCGTGGCTTCGCGTGAGTGAAATTATCAGGTTATTTTATTTTCATTCCTTAAGGTTTTAAACCCTATCCCATTGAGCAAAAAAACTATCACAAAAATTGCCAGAGAACCGAAAATCCGTACCATCTGCGTTATCCGTGTGCTAAAAAGACAAGAGATTTCGCACCATTTTAATCGTAGAAAGCTTCAAGCCCCTAAAACGGGAGCTTCTCATCAAATTCTTTCTGCAATTCTTCGAAAAAGGCATCATGCCAATAGCGTTCAAAATCAGTATCTTGTCGCGCTTCTTGTACCCAATCTATGTTGTCAGTTTGGATAGCTTTTTTAAGCATCTCCACCACGTTTTCTTTTTGTCCAAGATTGGCATATACGCAGGCTTTGTTGTAGTACAATGCGCCGTCCATGACATACGAAAAACTTTGTTCATATTTTTCGTAATATACCAAAGCCTCCTCATACTTGCCTCCGATTTGGCAGGCAAGGGCATAAGAAAATAAATCTTCTCTCAGCCATTGGTTTTCAGGAACAGTTCTGAGCATATCTCTTACCTCCTGGGCAGTTTGTTTAGATTTTTCACTAAACCCGACTCGCTGCTCATCTGAGGCTTTATTGCTGGTATAAGACGCTTTGTCAGAGAGCGTTTTGGCAAAAAGAATGGCTTTTTCGCTGGCTTCAAAGGCTTTTTCATACTTTTGTACGTGCGAATACGCCCAAGCCAAGTTATTCCAAACTATGTCATTTTCGCCATCAAGCGTAAGCGATTTTTCATAAAAAGTGATGGAATTTTCATATTCGCTGCTATCTGTAGCTTGCCAGCCTTTTTGTTTGTAGTGGTCAGCCAAAAGAAGCGGAAAGAAGTCCTCCAATTTTTGCAGAACGGCAGGCAAGGGCTTATACTCGTCTTGCCCATCTTCAAATCTCAAAGACTTCAGGTTCTTTAAATTTTTCAGGTTGTCAGGAATATCCAAAAGCAGATTTCCTTCTATATTTAGTTTCTCAAGGGCAGTGAACTCACCCAGACAGGCAGGCAAGGCAGTAAGTTTGAAGTAAGCAAGGGAAAGTTCTTGGTTATCTATCAAAGCCCTACAAATAGTTTCTTCGGGCAGTATGGCGTGGCGCATCACATATCCGCCTCCATAAGACGTAAAATGCAAAAACGCAAGGGCGAAATCACGTAGGTAAGGGCTTGTTTGGTGGTCTTCTTGGAGCATATTGAGGGTGATAGATGCCCATTCTTGAAAGTCCTCGTCCCATATTGTATTTTCGTATTTTCTACTGTATATCTCGAGGGTATCTTGAAAAAGCACATACATACTTGCGGTCGTGTTTTTTTTCAAGATGGTTTTTATTTTTTTCAAATGTATGGGAGGCGTATCCATACAAGCCATTACCCAAATATACGGTACTATTTCAGCAGGAAATCCACCGCCTTCCATCAGTTGCAATGCCAATAAGATATTGTTTGCTTCTTTGGAAAGGAGCATATTTTTTATTTTGGCACGCATTTCTACAGCTTCAGGGTTTTCTTCGAGTAGATACAGTTTCATCTTTGGTAGGTTTTTGGGGTTTTTCGAGTATGATTCTGTGGCGGCTTTCGTGCATAAGCCAATGCGAGAGCGAGTCAGCCCAGCGATTGTAGCCTTCTACAGTGGGGTGGATTTTGTCGCCTGCGCGGGGGATTTTCATAAGTTTGGAAGGAAAAAATCGGTCTGCGCCCATTTTCTGGGCTATGAGTTCAGTGAGTCCGAAGTCTTCTTTCCAGTTGGGCGGACAAATCCAGACAAATTTGGTGTTGCCAAGTTGCTTCAGTATGTTGTCAAGGTATTTTTCGTAT
>JAAFJK010000568.1:0-11307 GCA_013298105.1 Cytophagales bacterium | reverse complement strand
GTCATTAGAACCCAATGAAATCAGGACATAAGACGGTTTTTGTTGGCGGATAGTTTCGCGCAGTCTGCCTGTACTATCCTTGCCTACCCACGAGATGATGCTCGCGCTTGTCTTGGCAATGACTGTAAACTTATGCTTATTTTGTTGGGCATATTGTTGGAGTGGATACTTTAGTCCTTCTGCCATCGAGTCGCCTATAAAAAGTATGTGTTGGCTGGCAGTATCGGTAGGTTCAAGCAATGTTTTTTGCTTTTCTTGCAAAAATTCAGCCTCTTGTGGTACACTGTTGCGCGGGATAGAATCTTTGGTAGATGTAGTAGCAAGGGGCGCAGGCTTGACATCTCCGCTTACTATCCACATAGAATATACCACCAACAAAGCCAGTACCACGATTATCCCCAATGCAATGCGCACGATTTTTAGCTCCTCTTTTTTCATAAATATCCAAAATTGGGTGCAAGTTAGTGATTTTTTAAGTAATTCGCTCTAAATACCATTTTCTTTGCCTATTTTCGTCTTGGAGATAGAGTGCAAAACCAAGTGTACGCGGCTTGCCTACCCAATAATATGTCCCAATCTGTAGTTCTTCATATACCTCAAGCGGTACACTTACCGTTTCAAGATTATGAAAGATAAGTCTATAGGTATTGCCTCCAGATTTGATAATTTCTTTGTCTTTCAGGCAGAGGCGTTTGAGTGTTATGCCTTCTTGTATCTCAGCCATATTCCTTGCCTGCCTCTGCGACACATGGCGCACCACATACATGACTGCAAAAACCGAAGCTATCATAAAGACCTGATAAATAGAAATAGACAACTTATGGGGTAAAAAAAACGAAACCATCGAAATAGGTACTGAAAAAAGCATGGTCATCAACAAAAAAAGCCAGCCTTGCCCAACAACAGTCATTTTTGTCATCTTTTGCAGATAGACTTTTTCATTTTCTTCCAATGGCACTATCTCCGTTTGGATATGCTCGGAGGCAGGCAAGGTTTCTTGCGCATGGTCTAAGGCGATGATGTCCCACAATGTCCCCGAATAGCTTAGTTTTTCGACCTGAATCCGTTGCCCTTGTCTGAACGCATCATATTGTTTTTCTGAAACAGTCAGTTGCGGTTGATGCTCCAGTACAAAATAGTAGTGATGATGGGTAGTGGTAGTTCGACTATTGCCTGTGCCTGATGTGCTATGCGTGATGCTGTGTTCTTTGTCCAAGATAAGCGTTTCAAATAGTTTTTTAGTGCCTACTTGCAAATCTCGCCAAGTGTTATATGTCTGATAAACAAGCACTAAGCCTATAAAACCCAAAAAAGACCAAATAATATAGGCTACAAAAAAGGCATCTTTATCTAAAGCAGAAGTAATAAAATGCGCTATTATACCAAAAAAACTCAACACCAAAAGCACTATTATATTGCCTTTTATGCTTTCCGATACAAGTTTTTTTCGGTCTTTGGGGGTTAAGGGGATAGTTTGCATACTGGTATGTTTTTATGATTTTACAAAGATATAAAAAAAAACATACTGCCATACAATTTGTCATTTTGGTTCTCTGACATTTTTTTTTGAAGTAGGCTAAAGGAAATCATATAGCAGTCTGAAAAAAAATAATTTTTATGCTGTTAGAAGTGGAAAATAAATTGCACTATCTTTGCACGTACAGCCGAGCCAATTTTATGAAAAGAAATATTTTTTTGTGGTTATTTATAGCCTACATGGGTAGTTTTTTTGCCCCTGCCTTGCCTGCCCAAGAGATAGCGCGAGCCAAAGAAGTGATAGATTCGCTTTGCGCCCCGCGTATGCATGGGCGCGGCTATGTAGGCAAGGGCGACCGCAAAGCGGCAGATTTCATCTACAAAGAATTTCAAAAAATCGGACTACTCCCTTTCAAAGAAAACTACTATCAATTTTTCAAAATGTCTGCCAATACCTTTCCTGCACGCCTGTCTATGCAGGTAGGTAAGGCGCGGCTACAGGTAGGCAAGGACTTTATCGTGAACCCTATAGCACGGGCAGGCAAGGGCAGAGGCAAGATTTGGCGTTTTGACACCTTGCTTTTGAAAGACAAAAATGCGCAAGAACTTTTTTTGAAAACTGATATGCGCAAACGCGTGGCGGTCTTGACAGAAAAAGAATTTCACGAATTGCTCGCGTTGCCCAAAAAAGTAATTGAAAAAATCTATGAAGCACACGCTATCCTACAGCTCTCACCCAAAAAACTTACGGCATCAGTCGCCCCCGAATCTTCCAGCCATCCCTATTTTGAGATGCGACAAGTTACTTTTGACAGCCTCACTGCTCCTTACCTGCCCAAACAGCCCAAAATAAAGTACAGGCTTGATGCGATTTTAGAAAAAAATTATACTTCCCAAAACATCATAGGCTACTTAGAAGGCACAGCCGAGCCTGATAGTTTGCTTGTTTTTACGGCACATTACGACCATTTGGGGCGCATGGGGCGCGACTGCTATTTTGCAGGTGCAAACGACAACGCGGCGGGAGTAGCGATGCTTTTGGAACTTGCCCATTATTTTAAAGCAAATCCGCCCAGATATTCAGTCGCTTTTATGGCTTTTGGAGGGGAAGAAATGGGGCTTTTAGGCTCAAAACATTATACAGAATATCCACTTTTTCCGCTTGAGCGCATCAAGTTTTTGGTCAATCTTGACCTTGTAGGCACAGGCAATGAGGGCGCAACAGTCGTGAATGGCACGATTTACAAAAAACGCTTCAATGAACTATTGGCTATCAATGAAGCCCGCCAATATTTACCCAAAATCAACGCCCGCGCTCAAGCCGCCAACTCTGACCATTATTTTTTTTGGTTGAATAAAGTCCCCTGTTTTTTTATCTATGGACTTGGTGGAATCAGTGCCTACCACGACATCTACGACAAGCCCGAAACATTGCCTCTTACAAAGTTCAAAGAGATTTTTGGATTGGTAAAAGATTTTGCAGAAGCTATGAAATAGCTTTCAATTATTTTCTCTAATTTTGCAAAGAAAACTTGATTTTTACCAATATGAAACAAATAAAATGGCTCTTTTGCCTATTCCTACTCACTGTAACAGCCTTTGGCTGTGGCGATGACGAAGTCCCGCCTACACCTGCTACTACTTGTAAACTTACCTCTTACACCAACGAAGGTACAGCCAACATCACCTATGAAGGTGATAAAATATCCAAAATAGCCATATTGGGTGATGGATACATCACCTTTGAGTACAACTCGGCAGGCAAGGTCGTTAAAATGAACGATTACACCGATACCAACGAACTGATTGCCTACACCACGCTCAACCACGTAAGTAGTGCCTTGATAACTTCTCAAGAATACGAGAAAAATGCCAGTGGTACATTCGTGCTACAGCCTAATAGCCTAAGTTTTCAGTTTGACGGAGCTGGAAACTTGACCAAAATGGTAGATGGCAACTCCTACACAAGATACACCTACAATGCACAAAATAACGTAACGGCTGAATATAAAAAAGAGCCAAACAAACCTGAATACAAGGAAAGAGGATTTGCGAACTATGACGATAAAAAGAATATAGCCAGAGAAAATTTTATTTTTATGGCTCTTGAGATTGGATTTCCTGTTTATGGGGTAAACAATCCCAAGCAAATAATTGCGTATGATACAGATGGTACAATAGATGAAATTACTGACCTTGCCTACCAATACAACGAACAGGGCTATGTCAAAAAAATCTATGACCCCACAGGCGCAAACAGCGAAGCAATCCTTTATGGGTACAGCTGTCCATAATCACAACGCTATAGAACAAGGCTTTCAGCCTGTTCTATAGCTTTTTTGTCAAGGCTTTTTAGGCTTCAGCGTATCTTGGCGTTTCTCGATTTCTTTTTTTATTCTCTCCTCCTGAAAAATCTTGATAAATTCAAGCCCACGCGGGATATATTGGCTGTCGTAGGTTTGGTGTTCGCCTGTGAGTGGAATAGGTTTTCCTGTGTTATGGATATGAAAAGCATTGCCAAAATCGTTTTTTCGGAGATATTGTCCATAGTTTTTTTCAATCCAAAGGATAGATTGCCGTAAGCCGTCCTCGCCTCCCAGCTCGCGCGGAGCTATGCCTATGGTATAAGCGTGGTAGCCCATGAGTTGAAAAGTTCCCCATGACGTTGCCATATCGCGTAGGTGTTCGTCTGTGAGTTCGCGGAGCTGTGAAGTCTTCAGTACGCCATAAGTGGGTTGCTTGCCTGCCCTTACCTCTTTCAGTCGCTCGAATATTTTGGGTTCGAAGCGTGAGGGAGCAGGTTTTTGGGCAGAACATTCTAAGATAGCAAGTGCCTTGAAATATTCGGCAGGCAAGTTGCGGGTTTGACATATTTCGTCTATTTCTTCTGCATAGTTTGCCCTGAGCTTGCCTACATGATTGGGCGCATCACTTTCTTGGCTTGCCCCCAGTCCATTTGGGAAATACCAAAGATAAATGCCGTAAAAAATGGCTATAAGGATTATCCAACGAAGTAGTTTCTTTTGCATAGTTTTAGTGCATGATATTTTCGCCCCCAAATTTATATATTATTGTTGCATCTGCAAAGTCAAATTTTCTTTTATGCTTGCTTGCCACTCGTCTTGCAAAATACTCAATATGATGCTTGTACGTCTTGTGCCATTTTCTCTTGATACATTGCGGCGCAAAAATCCTTCTACCGTACAGCCTATATTTTTCATGGCTTGGATACTTCGAGCGTTGTTCTCGTCTGCCCGAAACTCTACGCGCACCATGTCCATTTGCTCAAACGCAAATTGCAGGAGCAAAAATTTGCAGTGTTTGTTTAAGCCTGTGCCTTGGAAATTTTTGCCATACCAAGTGTAGCCAAGCTGTAAAGTCTGATGCGCCAACTGAATGTCATAAAACCGCGTACTGCCTACATAGCGTTGGGTTTGTTTGTCAAAGACTATGAAAGGATATTCTATCTGAGCTTGCCTACCCGCCAAAGCTGCATACACATAACGCTCGATACCTTCCTTGCCTGCCCCCGAAACCAGCGAATAATGCCATATTTCAGGCTCATCAAGCGCGAAAGGCAGAAGATGAGGTACATCACTTGCCTGTAAGGGGCGCAGGAGTACGCGCTCATTTTCGAGCGCATAGTTTTCAGAAAAATCAAAACTCATTCTTTAGGAAAATAGGCTTGGTACATGACATAGCTGTCTTGCAAGATTTTCATGGCACTTTCTTTGCCCAAAAAATCCTCTACTACTACCGCCTTGTTCTCTAATTTTTTATAGTCTTCAAAGAACCTTCGAAGCTCTAAAATAAAATGTGGTGGCAGTTCTGTGATGTCGTTGATGTGATTTACGCTGGGGTCGCCTGCACTTACGGCTATGAGTTTATCGTCTGCCTCACCTTTGTCGACCATGCGCATCACGCCTATGATTTTGGCAGGGACGATACAAAGCGGCACGACATCTATCTGTGAGATGACCAAAATATCCAACGGGTCTTTGTCATCACAATAACTTTGGGGGATAAAGCCATAGTTTGCAGGATAATATACGGCTGAATACAACACTCTGTCGAGTGAGAGCAAGCCACTGGCTTTGTCGAGTTCGTATTTGGCGCGTGTGCCTTTAGGAATCTCGATGATGCCTCTTACGATGTCTTCTGTATCGGTGTGTGGCGTAACGTGGTGCCAAGGGTTAAAATTATTTTGTGTCATGAAAGTCAGCGTTTAGATTGTAAGGAACGAGTAAAAAATAACTTGCTAATTTTGTTAATCTTTTGCGCTTATACTTTGTTGCAATAATCATTACAAAACAATATCTTACTGTTTGCGCGCTTCTATTGCGCCTCGTCTAAGCCCAAAATATCGCACAAAATCTTTATCACTTTATTTTCTACTCGTTCCTAAATAATTGATTAACAGTTTTTTATAAGTGTGAAAAAAGAGTAGTCAAAAATAATTAAAAAAAAATCATTTTTTTTTTAATTTCTCGGTTACTTTCTTGCCTGCCCACAGTATAAAGGACAGCAAACAAGAAAGATTTATTCAAACAACACCTGTTTAACACTTTATTATTTTAGTGAAAAAAACCGACTCCAGCATCGAGTCGGTTTTTTTATTTTTAACCTCTCCCCAACCCCTCTCCTTTGAGGAGAGGGGCTTTTAAAAAACGTTCCACTTCTTTGAGAGGTGGAACGTTTATTATCTTATCTTAGGCTAAGTTCTTTGCTTTTTTGTTTTTGTGCCGCTTTTTGTATCATTTCCATAATCATAGCAAGTGAATTTTTGCTACTTTTGAAACGCAAAGACGTTTTTGAGGTGATGCTATTACCTTTTAGTACAGGTGCTGAACTTGAAAGGTCTTTGAAAAGTTTGAGTTCTTCGGGTACTTCTTGGTTCATTACATTGAAAACAATTGGTATGATAGTTTCGAGGTTGAAGTACATACCACCCATGCCATCTTTGAGGTTTGCAACGTCCATGCCGCCTTTGCCACTTACGATGTCATTTTTGAGGCTTTCAGTGCTTGTAACATAAAGGTTATTGTTTTTGCTGACAATGTAACCTTTTGCATCACCTGCGCCTGCTATATATACCCCTTTGCCTTCGTCTTTAAGTTGTCCTTTCTGCACACCTTTTTTGATGAGTTTGTTGGCAAGGTCTTGTTTTGCTACGCCAAAAGAAGCAACTAATTCTACATTTTCGGCTTTTCCTTCCATGAGTTTGCCTGCATTGATTTTACCTACTGCTACTGCAAAATTGCCATCAAACATCTCAAATATGTCTTGAGGTTTTACATCAAGTTCGTTTTCACGAATAGAGGCTTCCATACCTTCAAGTCCGTCTTTAGATTCTTTGATAAGGCTAAAAAGCTCTTTCATACCCAAAGACATACCCATCACAGCCGTAACTTGTTTGATAGGGAAAGTGCTTGCCAATTTGTCGTTGCCTGACTTTGACATGATGCCACCATATTTGCTTACGAGTTCTTTGTCAAGTACAGAGTTACTTTCTGTTACGATTTCTCCATTTTCAAACTTAAAACCTACACTGTTTGTGCCTTTGAATTTTTTGGCTAATTCATTCATGGCAGGTGTGCCACCATTGTTGCCTGTCATTTTTTGGACTTTTTCGATGTCATACCAAAACGCGATGTCATAGCCTTTGGCTTCTCCTTCTGTATAAGTAGGGACTTGTAGGCTTTCTTTGTCTGAAGTATTGAAGACTTTTAGAAATGCTTTTTTCATTTCTTCGTCTGTTATCTTCTTAGCTTTGGTTTCTTCTCTCTTTTTAGGTTCTCCTGATTCGTCAGGGTCAAGGCTTGTGTTGCCTTCTTCTGAGCTTCCGTTGTCGGCAAAGCCCATGTCTTTGGAGAGGATAAGCCCTGTTTTGCCCTTGTAACCTATAGCTACAGGGAAAAATGGCGCAAGATTGGCTATTTGTATGCCGCCTTCGTTTTTGAAAGAAGGTTTTATGCCTTCCATTTTATCAAAAATCTTCTTGAATTTTGCTTCGTCTGCTATCATGAATGATAACCCTATGTAGCCGTCTTTGCCAGTACCTTGTACGAATGTATAGGCTTTCTGGTTCAAGTCTAAGGCTTCGAGCGCGTTGTCGATGGTAGCACCTAACTTCAAAGCTTTGCCCATGCCTTCTTCTTTGAGGGCTTTGAAGGCTTCACTTTTAGCTAAATCTTTGAAAGAGCCTGCCTTTTTTTGGATTTGCGCCAAATCAAAACTTGCTACAAAACTTACATCTTGTGGTATTTTTACGTGCGCACCACTTGCACCTTTTTTTCCTCCGCAATTCGCAAAAGAGAGCGTGACTGCACATAAAAGAGCCACTATGTAATTTTTTTTCATAATTTTGTTTTTTAAAACATCAATATAGTTGCAAATATAAACTTTTTTTTTGATATTGCTAACAATTTTTTGAATTTTTATGATTCATTACGAACAATTTGCCCTTTCCAATGGTTTGCGGGTGTTTTTCCATCAAGATAAAACTACCCCGATTGCGGTTGTGAATATCCTCTACAACGTGGGGGCGCGAGATGAAAGTCCCGACCGCACAGGCTTTGCGCATTTCTTTGAGCATTTGATGTTTACAGGCTCTGTGAATATCCCCGAATATGATGAGGTGCTTCAGCGCGTAGGGGGCGAAAACAACGCCTTTACCTCCAATGACGTTACGAATTATTATATCACTTTGCCTGTTACGAATTTAGAAACGGCTTTTTGGCTCGAATCAGACAGAATGTTGGGACTTGCTTTCAATGAAAAGAAGTTTGAGGCACAGCGCGGTGTAGTGATTGAGGAGTTCAAACAACGCTACCTGAATCAGCCTTATGGAGATGTTTGGCTGAAGTTACGCCCCCTTGCCTACCAAGCGCACCCCTATCGCTGGAATACGATAGGCAAAGAAATTGCGCACATCGAAGAGGCTACGCTCGAAGATGTGAAGGCTTTTTTCAAAAAATATTATACACCGAATAATGCTATTCTTGTGGTGGCAGGCGATACGACTTTGGAGGAAGTACAGCGACTTTCAGAAAAGTGGTTCGCGCCCATACCCGCAGGCGAGCCAAATACCCGCAACTTGCCTACCGAACCGCGCCAAACGGAGGCAAGGTTACTTGAAACGACTGCCAAAGTCCCGCTTTCGGCTATCTACAAAGCCTACCACATGGCAGGCAAGGGGCAGGAAAGTTATTTTGCGACTGACTTACTAAGTGACGTACTGGGCAGAGGCAAGTCTTCGCGCCTTTATGCACAATGGGTAAGAGAAAAACCGCTTTTTAATCAAATTGGCGCATATATCGCGGCTTCTTTTGACCCTGGATTGCTGATAGTGTATGGTACGCTCAACGAAAATACCACGATGGAACAAGCCGAAAATGCTATCCAAATGACCATTGAGGAGCTTCGCCAAACCCCTATCAGCGACACAGAACTTACCAAAGTCAAAAATAAAGCTGAAGCCTCTATTGCTTTTGAGGAGGTAGAAGTCCTGACACGCGCCCGCAATATCGCTTATGGGGCGGTTTTGGACAATCCTAACTATTTGAACGAAGAAACGGCTCGCCTACAGGCTGTAACTGCTGACGAACTGCATCAAGCGGCACGCGAAATCTTAAGACCTACAAACTGCTCTACGCTTTATTACCACAAAAACGGATAGGTGGGATTTACGATTAGGAATGAAAATAAAATAACATGATAATTTCACTCACGCGAAGCCACGCTGTAAGCGTCTGTTGGTATTGCCTAACCGCGTAAAAGCTCGATAACAGACGCTTACAGCGTGGCTAAATATTCTTAAGTTATTTTTTACTCGTTATCAAAGTGTAGTTTGTGAAAAAATAATTCTAACACTAAAATTCGCACCTCTACTTTCAAACTTCCTTATGGTTTATGGTTTTAAAATGATTTGTCTGTACCTTGCCTGCCTCGCGGTAGGCAAGGTACAAGCCCAAATCAAGTATCAAGGCATTGAATTTCAATACTTTCACAAATCTTTCCCGCTTATACAGTTCCCCTATGCGCTTGAGCATGAGGCAGTAGTCCAACGTACCGAGAGAGAAGACTATACGCGCATAGCACAGCGCGAAGCACAAAAATTTTTGGCTATCGAACACAGCGAGATATTTGAAGGAGTAAGTCCCATTCCTGACAAAGTACCACACTTTGTAGGGGCTTTTGTGGCATATCAAAAATGGTTTGTCCTGATTTATTATTGGTTTCCGTATCCCCCCAAGCGCGAAAGGCACGACAACTTTGAGATAGTCGTCTTTGATAGACAAGGGGGCAGGCAAGTGCATGAAGTTATAGCAGGCGCGTGGGGTGCAGATAGACAGTACGCCACCATCAGGGAGGCAGGCAAGGAGATAGTCATTGAAATCACGACACTAAAAAACAACCAAACCCAAACTTACCTCCGTACACTCACAGAGGGTGGACAGATAAAATAATTTTTTTAATCAAATGATTAAAATATTTAGTTAAAAATTTGGTTAATTCAAAAACCTGTTTTAACTTTGCCACATCAAATTAAAGTAATATGAAAGTAGGCGATATTTCAACAGAGGAGCGCATCAAAGAAGCGGCTAAAAAAGTCTTTCTCGAAAAAGGCTTTGATGGCACTAAGACTCGTGATATAGCACAAGAAGCAGGCATCAATACTGCCTTACTGAACTATTATTTCAGAAGTAAAGAAAAACTTTTTGAGGCTATATTTTATGAAGCTACCAACAATTTCTATGAAGCTATTTTTCAAGTCATCAATGACAAAATGCTGACCTTTGAAGGGAAATTATATAAAATGATAGAGCGCGATATTGATAATTTACTTGCAAACCCGCTTTTACCTATTTTTATACACACTGAAAGCTCACGAAATCCAGAAGGATTTACCAAAAAACACGATTTAGCTTCCTTTTTTACCTCAGATTTTGTAGCACAGTTGAACGAGAAAATAGCTAAAGGAGAGTTTAGACCCATACATCCTTTTCATTTGATGACTTCTGTAGTGGGTATGGTGCTTATGCCTTTCCTGAACAAGAAACTCATGACGAGTGCAAGTTTTTTTACAGAAGATGTGTGGACAAACATGGTGCAAGAGAAAAAGAAACTTATTCCTGAAATTATGCTTACCTACCTGCGAAGCAAATAGATGTTCCACTTCTCAAGAAGTGGAATACCTCACACCCGAAAGGGTTTTATTTTTGCACCTTTATTAACCAAATGATTAAATAAAACAAGTAAATCAATTCATTAAATCATTCATTCAATAGTATGAAAAATCACATAGCAAAAAGCCCTTCTCCAAAATGGAGAGGGGTTTGGGGAGAGGTTAAACTCATGGTTGCTTTTATCAGTCTTTGGATAGCAGTAGGACAGGCAAGGGCGCAAACGCATTATACCTCTCGAAAAAGCGAAAACCCAAAATTTGAGCGTACAAAATGCCCTTACTGACGAAAAAATCAGTACAAGCAAAATCCACGAATTGAAAAGCAATTTTTTGCCTCAAGCCTCTTTCAACGCGAACTATCAATACACTTTTGACATCATGACGAATATCATGCCTGCCCGCACTTTCAATCCGAGTGCGCCTTCGGATTCGTATTTAGTAGCGCAAATGGGTGTGCATCAGTCTGTCAATCTATCTGCACAGGTAAGGCAGACTATCTACAATCCTTCCCTGAAAGTGGGCTTGCAAATGGCTACAGTTTCGCAAGATATGATGAAAATACAAACTAAAAAAAGCCTCGAAGACGTGGTTTTCAATGTGCAGAACACCTATTTCAACATACAACTTTTGCAATGCCAAATAGC
>JAAFJK010000409.1 GCA_013298105.1 Cytophagales bacterium | reverse complement strand
ATTATTAGATGTTTAAAAATTATTTATAAAAGAGCTTACCCACAAAAAAAATTGATTTTTAATATTTGTAACGCTTTCGAGCGCAAAGTTACATCTTTTTTGGATTATTCATAAAATACTTTTCAATCTTGGGAAAGTTATAAATACACAAAAATACTACTTAAAAAATTGCTATTCTAAATTTTAAAGGTAGTTTTGCAAAAATTAACAATTATATTAAACCAAATCTTACTTTTTATGGCTTCACAGCAAGACCTTGATTTTACATACACCACCATCGATAAGATTTTTCGCCTCAGTATGGGCGAAACAGGCGACTACAGTGGCGCTATGTACAATGGCGACTTCAGCCTCACGCTCGAGGAGGCACAAGCCCAAAAACATAAATTTATAGCAGACAGCCTGAATATTGGCAAAGGTACAAAAGTGCTGGACATGGGCTGTGGCTGGGGTCCTTTCCTTACCTACATCACCAAACGCGGCGCAGACTGTAGAGGCGTAACGCTCTCGCAAGGACAAGCCGAAGCCTGCCGCAAAAATGGACTGAAAGTAGAAGTAAAAGACTGTCGCAAAATCACTCCTGCCGATTATGGTACTTTTGATGCCGTAACTTGCATAGGTGGTATGGAGCATTTTTGTTCTATAGAGGAATACAAGGCAGGCAAGCAAGATGAAGTATATGCTACTTTCTTCAAAAATCTTACAGCACTTTTGCCTGTAGGCGGTCGTTTTTATATGCAGACGATGGTATTCAGCAAAAATATGCTCAAGCTCGAAGACATCAGTCTTGATGCCCCCAAAGACTCAGACTCTTATGCACTTGCTTTGATGATTTCGCAATTTCCCGGTTCTTGGCTACCTTATGGGGCAGAGCAAGTCATCAAAAATGCCGAACCGCACTTCAAACTCGTATCTAAAAGCAGTGGCAGATTGGACTACATCGAAACTATAGGACAGTGGCGCAAACGCTTCCGCAAATTTGGCTTCAAAAAGTTTTGGCTCTATGGCAAAATCCTTACACGCATAGTTACGAATAAATCTTACCGCGACCTCGTGCCGATTTTCCGCCGTAGCCCAAACCGTACTTGCTTTCAACGCGAAACGATGGATCATTTTCGCATGGTCTTTGAGCGCGTAGCGTAGTACGATTGACGCTTTTTTTTCGGTTGGCAATCCGCGAGCGGTTGTCAATCCGAAAAAAAGACCGCGAATTATCTCAAGAACTGTATTTTTTTTGTTTTTCGAATTGACGACTCTAAACTAATTTTTAGGAACATTGTCAATAAAAAGACCGCTTATTTTGCACGATTGTCAAGGTCTTCGACCATTGACAACGTACAAAATAAGCGGTCTTGCAAATAAATACAACAAGAAATTTTACCCTGAAATTTTGAAATGCGCTTATTTTTTTGCTAACTTTGCCGTAAAATAAACCCATTCAAACCTCATGGCTTGGTTCAATCGTAAAGAAAAGGGCATCATCACGCCTACTACCGAAAAAAAAGAAACTCCTGATGGACTGTGGCACAAATGTCCCACTTGCGACCACCTCATGCTCACTGAAGATTTGCACAAAAACGCTTATACGTGCGTATCTTGTGGCTACCACGAACGCATAGGCTCAGAAGAATATTTTGAAATGCTCTTTGACGACCATGTTTTTACAGAACTTGATGCAAATATTACCGCTGCTGACCCCCTACAGTTCTATGATTCCAAAAGCTACCTCGACCGCATCAGAGATGGCAAAGCTAAAAGCGGACTGAAAGATGCCCTAAGAAGTGCCACAGGCAAAATAAATGGCGTAGATGTTACGATTGCTTGCATGGACTTTACGTTCATAGGTGGCTCTATGGGTACAGTGGTAGGCGAGAAAATAGCCCGCGCTATCCAACACGCCCTCAATACACGCCAACCCATGCTCATGATTTCGCGCTCTGGAGGCGCACGTATGCAAGAAGCAGGCTTCTCACTCATGCAAATGGCAAAAACTTCTGCCAAACTCGCGCTACTTGCAGAAGCAAAAATACCTTATATTTCGCTGCTTACAGACCCGACTACAGGTGGTGTTTCGGCTTCGTATGCTATGTTGGGCGACTTTAATATAGCCGAACCCAATGCGTTGATAGGTTTTGCGGGTCCGCGCGTCATCAGAGAAACTATCGGCAAAGACTTGCCCAAAGGTTTTCAAACCTCCGAATATTTGCTTGAGCATGGATTTTTGGACTTTATCGTGAATCGCAAAGAACTCAAAAGCACCCTCACACGCTTATTAAAAATGATTTGGGGACAATAATAATTTACGTCTTTCAAACCTCCAATGACATTTTAATTCTTGTAAAAGTCTAATTATTAAATACTTATAAATCGTAAATAGTCCTTATCTGCGTTTATGTTCATTGCCAATCCTATCTATGATGTGTTTTTTAAGTATCTCATGGAAGATACTGCCCTTGCCTCCCGCCTTATCAGTAACATCATAGGCGAGGAGATAGTAGATTTGGTGGTTTATCCCCAAGAAACAACCTTGCGTGTGATAAATTATTATCTTTCTGTCATTAGATTGGACTTCAAAGCTACTATCCGTACAGATACAGGCGAGTTCAAAAAAGTATTGATAGAATTGCAGAAAGGCAATGTAGCTTTTGACATTACACGATTTAGAAAATATCTTGGTAGCAATTATACCAAAGCTGACCATGTGCGTGATGGGGCAGGCAAGGTCTTGAAATCTTTGCCTATCATAGCGATTTATTTTTTAGGTTTTGAGTTAGACAATATTTTTACGCCTGTCGTTCGGGCTTCGCACTACTATTATGACGTGGTACAGGGGCAAACACTGCAAGTGAAAAATGATTTTGTGGAGCAACTGATTCACGATTGTTTTGTGATTCAGATACCACGCCTTACGGATTCTATGCAAAGCACGCTTGAAAAAATGTTGGTTATTTTTAACCAAACGTATATCGTACAAGGAGATAATAAACGGCTCTCTGTACCTGATGTGTGGCTACAAGATGCTGAACTCAAGGCATTTTTGCAACGCCTTGCCTACCCTCTTTTTGACGAAGCGATGCAAAATCAAGCTGAGGCTGAAGATGAGTTGGTGGAAGAATTAGATGACCTGCACAGACAGCTTGAGCAGAAAGATATGGCACTTGAAGAACAAAATAAAGCAATTCAAGCACAAGCAAAACTTATAGCCGAGCTTCAAAAAAAGTTAGGCAATTAATCTTATATAAACCCTCATGAACGACTACAAAGCTAAACTTCTTTTTGTAGAAGACGACCCCGCGCTCGCCTTAGTTACCAAAGACAGCCTCGAACTTGAAGGCTTTGAAGTGGTGCATTGCGACAATGGAGAAAAGGCGTGGACTGCCTTTACTAAACACGACTTTGACCTCTGTATCTTAGATGTGATGCTCCCCAAACTCGATGGGTTTTCGCTCGCAGAGCGCATCAGAGAGGTAAATAAACGTGTTCCTGTCTTTTTTTTAACAGCCAAAACGCTCCAAGATGATAAAATCACAGGGCTAAAAATAGGCGCAGACGATTATATCACCAAGCCTTTCAGCGTGGAGGAATTGGTATTGCGCATCAATATTTTCCTCAAGCGCACCCGTACAGATGAGCCAGATATGACTGCCTTCAAAAAATATCAAATTGATGATTTTGAATTCAATTTTGACAACCTTGAACTGCATCACACTACCTCCGAAATGCGGCAACTTACGTTGCGTGAGGCGGAAGTATTGCGCTATTTTTGTCAAAATGCGGGCTTGGTCATGAAGCGCGAAGAAATCCTGAAGAAGATTTGGGGACAAGATGACTACTTCATGGGGCGAAGCCTTGATGTGTTCATCACGCGCTTGCGCAAATACTTGAAGCCCAACGAAAATATCAAAATAGAAAATATACCCAGTGTAGGTTTTAAGTTTACGGCAAAAGTAACGCCTTTGAGCTAATTGTACGCCCACGCACAAAAACTTGCCTACCCACGCAGGCAAGGTGTTTTTTGTCCTTGCCTGCTATTGTGTATAGGCAGGCAAGTTTTTTTGTCCTTGCCTGCTATTGGTCAGTCTTAGTTAAATGTTCGTTTTTTTTCGGTTGGCAATCCGCTTGCGGTTGTCAATCCGAAAAAAAGACCGCGAACAAGTAAGAAAGACTGACCAATATTCTGTATAGGCAGGCAAGGTGTTTTTTGTCCTTGCCTGCTATTGTGTATAGGTAGGCAAGGTATTTTTTAGCCATTGTAAGCCCAAGTAGCATAGATAGCTCCCCACGTAAAACCACCTCCAAAAGCGGCAAAAACAAGTTTCTGCCCTTTTTTTAATTGACTTTCATAATCACGCAAACACAACGGCAGGGTAGCGTTGGTAGTGTTGCCGTAGCGGTCTATAGTAAGCATTACTTTCTCGGGCGCAAGTTCCATTTTTTGGGCAGTAGCTTCTATGATGCGCTTATTTGCCTGATGTGGCACAAGCCAATCGACCTCTGAACCTTTGAGATTATTGCGTGTCAAGATTTCTTCAGCCGCTTGTGCCATACCTGTTACAGCGTGTTTGAATACTACAGCACCTTCTTGATAGACATAATGCTCGCGGTTTTGGACTGTTTCAAGAGAAGGTGGTCTGCGACTTCCGCCTGCTTTTTGGTGCAAATGCACCCAGCCACGCCCATCTGTACGAAGGAACGCATCATGAATACCATCTTCATCTGGGCTTGGCTCAAGCATGATTGCCCCTGCGCCATCACCAAAAATGATAGAAGTGGCGCGGTCGGTATAGTCTATGATAGAAGACATCTTATCTGCCCCTACTACGATAACTTTTTTGTACGTACCCGCTTGTATGAACTGTGTACCCGCCCACATAGCATACAAAAAGCCTGAACAAGCCGCCTGCATATCATAACTGAAGGCATTGAACGCGCCTATCTCTGCCGCTATCAGATTGGCTGTAGCAGGAAATACAAAATCGGGTGTAGTAGTAGCACAAATAACTAAATCTACGTCCATAGGGTTCGTATTGGTCTTTTCAAGCAGGATTTGTACGGCTTTTACGCCCATGTGTGAACTGCCCATGTTTTCGCCTTTCAATATGTGTCTTGTTTTTATGCCTGTGCGAGAGGTAATCCATTCATCATTGGTAGCCACCAAACGCTCAAGTTCTTGATTCGTGAGTATGTAGTCAGGCACATAGCCTGCTACCCCTGTGATAGATGCTTTGAACTTTTGCATATAAATTGAATTGTAGTCAAATATGAACTTGTTATATAAAAAATGACTATCAGTCATTTTTCGGGTGCAAGTTAGTACATATTGTTTTAAATACAATACATTGCTTGAAAAAAAGCACGAAATTTCATATAGTGTACCAAAAAACAATGTTTACTTTCCATGCTTGTCAAGGTCTGGAAGTATGCGGTATTTTTTCAATCTTACCTTGCCTGCCCGCTACTGCTGTGTGGGTAGGCAAGGTTTTTGATAAGTTCAGTTACCACTTCAAGGCTTCAGGCAAGGCTTCAAACAAAATTTTGGTTTTGGGTAAAAATTCTCTTTGGCGTTTCATTTCTTCCCAAACGGTGGGGTGTGGGCTTGTTTGGATTTTTTTCTTGAACTCATGGAAAAAACGGTTCTGTTCGCTTAGTAAAGTTTGGCTCTTATCCAAAGGCAAAAAATCATTATCTACCAATTTTTCCAATTCTTCAAAATTTTGTGTTTCACGGATTTGAACGCATTTTTCGAAATACAATAAAAGATTTTCGGTGGCAAGCCTTCTGTACCTTACTAAATCGTCATCAAGATTTAGATGGAGAAGGTCTATTGTATAGTGTGCTTTTTTATATTCTCTTGAGTTTATGTCATCATTGATAGGAACAAAACGAAACGTCTTGCCTGCCAAGTCTAATATCATAAATTCTAATGGATTTTCAGTCCTTGCATTGATAATAACTAAATCCTCATTGGGAGAAGGTAAAACACCTAAACCTTTAAGTTCCTGTTCGGTTGTTGAGTTAGGATAAAAAATTTTACACTTATTCGATTTAAGTTTATTACATTGCCCACAAACATGGAGGTAATTTTCCCACACAAAGGTTTTGTTGGGAAAAAGACTTTTAGGATATATATGCTCTATTTGTTCGGAGCGGTTATGCTCGCAATAATTACAAATTCCTTGTACTTTTCCTAATTTTTTCAATTTTGTTTCTATCTCATCAAAAGCCTTTTTGCCATTTTGTTTTTTATTTCCCCAAAGACTTTCAGCGCGTTTGACTTGCTTCTCGAATGTACTTTGCCCATTTACATCTTGTTGTTGTTCTTGTAAATGTTGTGTAGTTTCGTTTGATAGCGTTTTAGAGGTCAAATATAGCATCAGTTTGGTAGATTTGTTTTAGTTTTTCGTATTCTTTTTGTTCTTGGGCAGTCAAGCCTTTTTTATCGTAAATACTTTTTTTGTTCAGGTAGGCAAGTCTTTCTAAGCCTTCATGTCCTTGTGTACTTCGTTCTATGCCTTCGCCAAAAACATCAGTGCTGTACGCATCTAAAATATCACCATACACAAGCCTGTCCTTGTCTATGCCCACTACCTCGCCTGATGGTTTATCACTGGCAGGGGAGGCAAGTCGCCAAATCGTCCCTGTATGCGAGGCTCGACAAATCAAGGGGCTATGCGTGGTAACAATAAACTGCAAGGCAGGAAAGTATTTCAAAAACCACTCACCTACCCTTACCTGCCAAGTGGGGTGCAGGTGAGCGTCTATCTCGTCTATGATGACTACACCTGGAGTTTTGATGACATTGTCGCCTTTTTTCACATATTCAAATACTGTTTCAAGCCCATATACGCGCACAAGTTGGCGTATCAGCTCAAGTGTAAGGCTTAGAATAGACCTAAATCCATCACTCATTTCTAATACCGTAACCTCTTGTCCATTGCCATCTATAAAGAAAATATCATCATAATTCACTTGCTTGATTTTCGCGCCGTAGGGAAGTAACTGTCCTTCATTGATAAACTGTACTAATAAATCTAAATATAAATTTTCAGGCTTTTTATTTTCTAACTTCCTGACATACAAGTATTTCAAAAAAGGGATTGCTTCAGAAAGAGCTACGTCTTCGCCAAAGAGTGAAAGATGTGCGCCAAGTTTGGGGTGCGTTTTGTAAAGTTTTTCTTTTTCTTCATTTCCCCCTGTGAAACGTCTGAATGCACCAAAAGAGCAAGAAAATTCTTTTCCAACTTTTTCATCTCTTGCGCTATGTGTAACGCCTTGAGCAATTATTTCCATTTCGAGACTATCTCTATAACAAATATCTCCGTCATTTTCATGTATGTTTACAGTTACCTTACCTTTTTCTGAATACTTTCCAATTGAGTTATTTAGATACATTCTTAATGAAAAATATGAAGATGGACTTTCGGTACTTAATAGCCCCACCACAATCGCCCTCGCCACAGTAGTCTTGCCTGCGCCATTATCGCCAATGATGACGTGCCAGCCCGCAGGACTTTCAAAGTGCATTTTGAAATCCTCTATAGAACGGATATTTTGAATGTGAACGTCTTGAATATACATACAGCAAAAATAAAACAAAAACAGCACTTACACAAATGCAAGTGCTGTTTTCTCAAAGATATAACCCTAAAAACTCATTTTCAGCTTGCCTACCCCCTCGATGCGCTTCAGCGCGACTTGCTGGGCGGCTTGTTGGGTGTTGATATTTTCTTTTTCGGCAGTTTCAAAAATATTTTGAGTATAGTCATAGATGCGTTCCGCGTGTTTGTGGACGCGCTCGTGATTATAGTTGCCTATGATTTCATAATACACATTGATGATACCACCCGCATTTATCAAAAAGTCGGGCGCGTACAAAATGCCACGCGCTTTGCACATATCGCCATGCTTTTTCTCGTCTTCGAGCTGATTGTTGGCGGCACCTGCTACTATTTGGGCTTTCAGTTTGGGGATAGTGCTGTCGTTCAGCGTAGCACCCAGCGCACAAGGCGAATAAATATCCACATCAAGGTCATACACCGCCTCTTTGTCAATCACTTCCACCTTGTATTTTTGGGCTACTTCTTTGGCGCGGTCTTCATAAAAGTCTGATATATAGACCTTTGTATTTTCTTTGATAAGATGCGCTACAAGATATGAGCCTACGTGTCCTACGCCTTGCACAAGAATTTTCTTACCTTCCAAGCTGTCGTTGCCATATACTTTTTTGGCGGCGGCTTTCATACCCATATACACGCCAAAAGCCGTTACGGGCGAGGGGTCGCCACTACCGCCCATATATTCAGGTTTGCCTGCCACGTGCTTCGTCTGCATGGCGATATATTCTATGTCGGCTGTGCTTACGCCTACATCTTCGGCAGTGATGTATTTACCGCTGAGGCTTTCTACGAATTTGCCAAAAGAGCGAAACAATACTTCGGTTTTTTGGGTGCGGGCATCGCCTATGATGACTGCCTTGCCTCCCCCCAGATTCAAGCCTGAGATGGCATTTTTGAAAGTCATACCTCTTGAGAGGCGCAAAACATCATGCAGTGCGTCCGCTTCATTTTGATACGCCCACATACGAGTTCCCCCTGCGGCGGGTCCAAGCACTGTGTTGTGAATAGCTATGATGGCTTTAAGTCCCGCTTGTTTGTCATGACAAAAGACCACTTGTTCGTGTTCGTATTGGGCGAGTTGGATAAAGACCGAGTTGTTATTGACTAAGGTTTCCATAAGCAAAAAAAGAATATTGCAAAAAAATCTTGCAAAAATACCATTTAATTTTGGAAAAACAAGCCTGTCAATAGACTTCTTGCAAAAGTACATTTCTCTCCCTCAAAAATGGAGGGAGGGCAGGGTGGGAGGTCTAATAATGAGTTTGAAATAAGCGGCAGAAGAAAATGTATGAGCAGTCTGATTATCAAACACTCATCAATCGTTTGAGCGTAAGCATGACTTGGTTATTTTTTTTGTTATCAGTAGGATATTCTTCGCGTGTGTTGCCTACGAGTTCCCAGCCGTTTCTTCCCTCTTGGTTGAGGAGGCGTTCGCAGGTAGCCCAATCTGCCAAAAGTACACGATATTCAAATTTTTTCATAGCATAAGGAGCTAAAGATGACGTTTATAATCTTATATGCTTAATCTACTTGTTTTGTAAGCGCAAAGTTAGCTTTTTTTTATTGCAAAAATAAAGCTCCTTCAAAATAAAGGGGCTTTGCAATTTTGATTCTTCGAAAGTTATTTTTTTGTGATGCAATGGTTACGCAATATAAAAATAGTCAGAAAATTCAGTATTATTATAAAAAAATCCTATTTTTGTGATACTGAATAAATAAGTGGCTAATTCAATAATTAAATGTTTGATAACCATTTTTTTACAAGTACAAACTGTATATCTCAAATTGTCAATTTTTGTTATGGTTTCCAAAATTTTATTCATTGGCGCGACAGGTATGTTGGGCAAGCCCGTTATCAAACAACTCGTGCAAGCGGGTTTTCAGGTTACAGCTATGGTGCGTTCGCTTGAAGAAGCGAAAAATGTGTTGCCTAAAGAAGTACAACTTGTGCAAGGCGATTTGCAAGACAAACAAAGTATTGCACAAGCACTTGATAATCAAGAAGTTGTGTATTTGAATTTGTCCATCAAACAAACCGAAAAACGCAACGCCTTTCATACTGAAACGGACGGTTTGCGCAATCTTTTGGAAGTATTAAAAACCAAACCTGTGCAACGTCTTGCCTACCTCTCTTCTGTTGTGCAACGCTATCAAGGTACGAATGGATTTCATTGGTGGGTTTTTGAAGTAAAACAGCAAGCTATCCAACTCATCAAACAAGCAGGTATTTCGTACACTATTTTTTATCCTTCCAACTTCATGGAGAGTTTGAGTAGCCTTTATAAACAAGGAAATCGATTGCTTTTAGCAGGCAAGGCAAAAGAAAAAATGTACTTCATAGCAGGTGAGGATTATGGCAGGCAAGTTGCAGAGTCTTTCCGCATCTTGCCTACCGAAAACAAAGAGTATGACATACAGGGTTTAGAGGCATTTACAGCAGATGAAGCTGTAACTTTATTCCAGCAACATTATAAGCACACAAAACTTACTATCAGTCGCGCTCCTTTGGGCATTATAAAATTTGCAGGCAATTTCTCAACCAAAATGAATTATGCCGCACACATCATTGAGGCACTCAACAATTATCATGAACCCTTTACCTCTCAAACTACTTGGAATGAACTTGGCAAACCAAAAATCACTTTAACACAATTTGTGGGCAATCAATAGAGATTGCCCCTCTTATCCAATACCCTTTGCAGAACCTTTAAAGTTTAATCCCAACACCCACCAAAAAATTCCTACCTGCTTGTGGGTAATAAAAATTCTCTGTAACGCGCTCTCCTCCAGCCCAATAACCAAAGGTATAACCATTCGATTCATATTGCGCATTCAGCACGTTGTTCAGTAGGAAAGTAAAGGTAAGCGTGCTTGCCTGCCTTTTCCATTCGTAGGCAAGGCGCAAATCTTGTGTAGTAAACGCCTCTAATTTTCTGTTTTCGTTGGAAGTATTGTCTAAATATTGCTTGCCTACATACTTCGAAAGGAGCGAAACTGTAAAATCTTTGAGCGGACTGTAGGCAAGTTGACTACCTGCTATCAGGGTAGGCGAGAAGGCAATATCTGTTTTGTCAAACTTGGTTTCTTTCTGCCCACCATTGTCATAATCATCTGTAAATTCCTGAAAACCAATAATTTTATTTTGACTCAAAGTAAAATTCACGTTCCACTGTAGTTTAGCATTGGGTTGCAAACTCGCCTCTACTTCTACACCTCGCCTAAAACTATTTTTGACATTGGTGCGCGTATAATTGCCCACATCATTTACCTTGCCTGTCAGCACAAGTTGATTGTCATATTGCATATAATACGCATTGACATTCAAATTCCATTTGCCCTGTTCCCCCGCTCTCCCGTTCATCCGTGTCCCCATCTCCACATCATACATACGCTCTGCTCTTGGTCTGCTTTGGGCTGTTGCATTTACAAAATCTTCGCGGTTCGGTTCACGATTGCCCACACTCAATGAGCTGTAAACCAATATTTTGTCATTCAATTCAAACGAAAGTCCTGCTTTTGGGTTAAAGAAATTCAGCCTTGCATTTTGCTGTAGTGGGCGCGTACCGAGCGCATCAATCTGCAATCCTTCAAAATCATAAAAAACGCGCCTCCACTGCACATCAACAAAACTGCGCAAACGTTCCGTAATTTCTATGTACGTTTTGGCATACATATTCAGGTCGCGTTTGGTTGCCTTGTTGTTATAGTAGCGGTTTCGGGCAGGCAAGGTAGGCGAGAATTGCGCCCAAATCACTTCCCCAAAATGCCTTCCATCATACTCGTTCCAGCCACCACCCAAGATAAGTTCGAGTTTTTGGTTTTTGTAGTTTACGCTGTAAATACCCCCATAAAAATCATTATCCAACCAACGCCTACGGATTAAATCCATATTCGTAATGCTTTGATTGCCAATAACTATAGGCGAGGTAGCGTAAGTTTCTACTTTGTCTTGAGCGCGAAATTCCTCAAAATAGCCTCTACCGTAAGTATAATGCAAAGCAGTTTGCGCATTCCAGCCCGCGCCCAAATCATAGCTATAGAAAAGTTGGTAATGGTCTTGTTGATAATTGTCGGTTTGATTGTCGTAAGTATAAGGATTGTAGGTTCTGCCATTGGATTTTAGTAAATTTAATGAATCAGCAGAGGAGAGAAAATTGCGTGAAATGTAGGCTTGCATACCTTTCGCGTCATTGCGTAGGCGAGCTTCAGGTACGCCATACCAAGCCTGATAAGTGCGTTCCTTGCCTGAGAAAACATTGGTGCGAAGTGTGGCACGTTTGCCATAATACGCTCCCGAAACAAAAAAACTTTTCAAATCGGAACTTGCCCTATCTATAAAACCATTGGACGTAATACTCGAAAGGCGTGCATCAACTGTGAACTTGCCTGCCAAAAGTCCTGTACCCAACATCAGCGTATTTTTCAAAGTACGGAAAGAACCCGCCGAGTTATTCAATTCCAAATAGGCTTTTTCATTTTTTTGGTTCGTTTGAATATTCACACTTGCGCCAAAAGCACCTGCACCATTGGCAGAAGTTCCCACCCCGCGCTGAATTTGAATACTGCTCACAGAGGAAGCAAAATCGGGCATATTGACCCAAAAAGTTCCTTGCGACTCGGCATCATTGTAGGGAATACCGTTTATGGTGATGTTGGTTCGAGTGGCATCACTCCCGCGTATGCGTATGCCTGTATAGCCCACGCCTCCTCCTGCATCTGAAGTCGTAACCACTGAAGGCGTAAAATTCAACAGTACAGGCAAGTCTTGCCCCAAGTTTTGTTTAGCAAGTTCTTTCTTGCCTACGTTGGTAAAGGCAAGGGGCGAGCTTTCGTCAAGGCGTGTGCCTTTTAAGATTACTTCAGATAATAAAGCATCTTTTTTAGTAGTGTCTTGCTTATTTTCTGCATTTTGCGCCTGTAGGCAAGGCACAGACAGCATCAAGAATAAAAATGAGGCACACCAAACCCGCAAAAGCCCCCTAACCCCCGAAGGGGGAAATATTGTAGGGGTGGGGCTTGCCCCCACCCAATCCGAAAACAAATCATATTCAGAACGGAATTTTGGCGCGGTTTGGGCAAATGTATTTTTATCAAAAATAACGGATTTTGGCGCGGTTTGGGTGGGGGTAAACCCCACCCCTACAAAGGTATTTTTATAGGGGTTTATTCCCCCTTCGGGGGTTAGGGGGCTTTTAGGGCTTTGGAAATTTTGCATAGAAAAAGGGCTTTTGGGTGAAAAATAAAATCACCTCCGCGCAAGGGAAACCCTTTTGAGATTTACGAATTTGGATTTATGATTTTAGATTACAACTTTCTTAAGAAAGGCGTAAATCGTCAATCAAAAATCTACAATCATAAATTGCCAAGCCGTTCCCTTCGTCAGTATTATCTGCATCAGGTTCGTAGGGTATTATCTCAGCAATGATTTAGATTTACGATTTTAGATTTACAATTTACGCACTTTTGGAACATAAATCTACAATCGTCAATCAAAAATCTACAATCGTTGCACCCCTTGGTTGGAAGTATTACAAAAAGAAAAACAAAAAGAGCGTGTTTTTTGTTCCCCTGATGCGAAAAAAAAATATTTATACCTATTTTTGCAAAAAAATAAAAACCAGTAACCCATGAAAGTAGCCGTAGTAGGCGCAACAGGCTTAGTAGGCGCAGAAATATTGCGTGTCTTGGCAGCGCGTAATTTTCCCGTCACAGAACTAATCCCCGTAGCCTCCGAAAAATCAGTAGGACAAACTATATACTTCCAAGACAAAGAATATGCCATAGTAAGTATGGATACAGCCATCGCCATGCGACCTGCCGTAGCCCTTTTTTCGGCTGGAGGCAGTGTTTCGTTGGCACACGCCCCACGATTTGCCGAAGTAGGTACAGTAGTCATTGACAACTCATCTGCATGGCGTATGCACGAAGCCCACAAACTTATAGTACCTGAAGTAAACGCGCACGTCCTCGAGAAGACAGACAAAATCATAGCCAATCCCAACTGCTCTACTATCCAAATGGTAGTCGCTCTTGAGCCATTGCGCCAACGATACGGCATCAAGCGCATAGTGGTTTCTACCTATCAGAGCGTAACAGGCACAGGCAAAAAAGCAGTCGACCAGCTCATGCAGGAAAGGCAAGGCATAGAAGGTGCGAAAGTCTATCCTTATAAAATAGACCTCAATGTATTGCCACACATAGACGTTTTTCTTGAAAATGGCTATACAAAAGAGGAGATGAAAATGGTAAACGAAACCCAAAAAATCATGGGCGACCGCACTATAGGCGTTACCGCTACTACAGTCCGCGTACCTGTCATGGGCGGACATTCGGAGGCTGTCAATGTAGAATTTCAGCAAGACTTTGACCTTGCAGAAATACGCGAAATATTGGCAAAAGCCGAAGGCGTGATACTCAAAGATGACATAGGCAAGCTCCAATATCCTATGCCTATAGATGCACATGGCAGAGATGAAGTCTGGGTAGGCAGACTAAGACGTGATGAAAGCCAACCCAATACCCTCAATATGTGGATAGTAGCCGACAATTTGCGCAAAGGTGCCGCCACGAATGCAGTCCAAATAGCCGAATACTTGGGCAGGCAAGGGTGGGTGTAATTACGATTTGTGATTTACGATTTACGATTCTTTTTCGGTTGGCAATCCGCTCGCGGTTGTCAATCCGAAAAAATCGGTTGGCAATCCGAAAAATTTTAAGAACCTAAAAAATAAACTTATAGCATAAATCATAATCCCCATGCTCAACCAATCCATTCCTGTCGAATTATTAAATAAAAACTCCGCCAACTCTATGGGCGAACACCTTGGCATAGAAGTTACAGAGGTAGGCAAGGACTACATCTGTGGCAAAATGCCTGTAGATAACCGTACCCGCCAACCTTTTGGGCTTTTGCATGGCGGAGCTTCGGTAGTGTTAGCCGAGAGCCTCGGCAGTCTGGGCGCAAATTTGGTCATAGACATGAACACCCAATATTGTGTGGGCTTAGAAATAAACGCCAACCACGTCCGCAGTGTACGCGAAGGCTATGTATTCGGCAAAGCCACTATAGTCCACGCAGGCAAAACCACCCAAATCTGGGATATACGCATCACAGATACAGAGGCAAACCTTGTATGTATCAGTCGCCTCACGATGGCAGTGCTGAAAAAGTAAAGCCCTTGCCTACCGCCCACGCCATATAGCGCGGAAGTACATACCGCAGATTTTTCTCAGCTTTCAAACTGTCATGAAAAACAACGATAGAACCTTCGCGTGTATGCTTTTGGGTTTTTTGCAGGCAAGTTTCAGGGCGTAGCTTCGCATCAAAGTCGTATGTGAGTACGTCCCACATGATGATGTGGTAGGCAGGCAAGAGGCTTTGGAGTTGCGTTTTCTTTATTTTTCCGTATGGTGGTCTAAAAAGTTTTGTGCCTTCGGGCAGGCAAGTTGCACACGCTTCTACATTTTGAAGATAGCGCGTGTCCTCTGTTTTCCAGCCGTTTAGGTGATTGTGTGTGTGATTGCCGACTTGATGTCCTGCATCTATCAGACTTTTGTATATGTCAGGGTGTTTTTGGATATTGTCGCCCACACAAAAAAAGGTCGCTTTTGCGCCATATTCAGCCAATGTTTTCAGTACAAAAGGCGTTACTTCAGGAATAGGACCATCGTCAAAAGTTAGAAAGATACATTTTGGTGTATCTTTCATACGCCACGTATATTGAGCTTGCCAATGCTGTAGCCAGCGAGGAGTATAAAAAAAACGCATTTTCTTGTATAGACAACCAAATTGTAAATATTCGCTACACATACTTATCCACATACGCCTGTAGCCCTGTATTTGTACCCATACCTGAAGCCATAAAATGCCACTCGCCATCTTCTATATACAGTTTGCCAAACTCCACTTCGGTACAGTTACCAAATTCTTGGTCGAGGTCATAGCGCAATATCTCGCGGTTATTTTCCACATCAACCAAGCGAATATAAGCCTCCTTGAGCAATCCAAAATGATGCCTTCGCGCTTCAGCTTCGTGGATAGATACCATCACGAGAATTTCCATAATTTCGGGGGATATAAGCGGTAGATTTGCCAGTATCATCTCGTCATCTCCCTCACCTGCCCCAGTGCGGTTGTCGCCTGTATGTTGGACACTCCCTTCGGGCGATTTCAGGATTTCAGGTTATTGTAAAATACAAAAAACTCATCTAAAGGCAGTTTCAAATGTTTATCCAACATAAAAACAGACGCATCAAGGTCAATATTTTTACCTTGTTGAAATTCCCAGCCCAAGCCTATCAAGATTTTTTGAAGGGCAGGTTCTTTTTTTGAGAGGTTCAGGGAAGTTCCTTTTTTCAACGTAATGGACATAGAGGGCAGGCAAGTTTGGAAATGTAAAGAATAGGTGCTATTTTAGCCATTATTTTGTGTGGGGCAGGCAAGCTCAAGTAAAACCTTGCCTGCCTGATAACACAATGACAAATATAGCATCTTTTTTTGAAAATCTCCACAAAATGAAAAAATATTATGTTGTCTGGCAAGGGCGCGAAGCAGGTGTATTTGATAATTGGAAAGATTGCGAGGCGCAAATCAAGAACTTTCCGCAGGCAAGGTTCAAAGCCTTTCCTACCCGCGAGCAGGCAGAGAAAATGTACCGCGAAGGATACAGCGCGTACATTGCCCAAAAAGACACGCTCAGTATCATCGAAAAGCCCAAAGATGTGCCTATTTGGGTAGGACAGCCCATTATGGAAAGTCTATCTGTAGATGCGGCGTGTAGTGGCAACCCTGGTGTGCTGGAGTACAGGGGCGTTTATACGCGCACAAAAGAGGTCTTTTTTCACAAAAAATTTGAGGAAGGTACGAATAACGTAGGCGAGTTTTTGGCAATCGTACATGGCATAGCTTTTCTACAAAAACAAAACAGTACATTGCCCCTTTATTCAGATTCCAAAACCGCTATGTCGTGGGTAAAAGCCAAAACTGCCCGCACAAAACTTGTCAAAAACAAAAATACTGAAGACGTATTGGACTTGGTGGTGCGTGCCGAGAAGTGGCTGGCAGAAAATACTTACACCAACCAAGTCCTGAAATGGGCTACCGAATACTGGGGCGAAATACCTGCAGATTTTGGTAGGAAAAGCGCAAGCTAAAGCATTTCATCTGATTCATTTTCATTGGCTGTGTGTACGATTTTATGAATTACGCTATCCAATTCTTTGGCTACTTGGGTGAGTTGGCTAATATATTGTGCTTTTTCTTGTTCTTGCAGATTGATGACATCTAC
>JAAFJK010000662.1 GCA_013298105.1 Cytophagales bacterium | reverse complement strand
TGAGAATATTTAGCCACGCTGTAAGCGTCTGTTATCGAGCTTTTACGCGGTTAAGCAATACCAACAGACGCTTACAGCGTGGCTTCGCGTGAGTGAAATTATCATGTTATTTTATTTTCATTCCTTTATGAGTGTCATTTCTTTTATTTTTTATAAAGAAATGAAGCGTTCAAATATACAAAATGCCTTGCCTACGTAGCGCAGGCAAGGCACAAGTCTTTAGATGACTATACGCTTATTTGATAGCATCTTTGAATGAATTTTTGTCTTTGTATTTGTCAAATTCTACATCTTTCAATGCTTTTGCTTTGAGGCTGTTGTCAAGTTCACAAGCCTTTTTCAAAGCACCAGACATAGTGCCTTCATCACCTTTGCGTGCAGAAGCTACTGCCAAGCCATATTGTGTGATAGCATCTTTAGGATTCTTCTGAGCGGCAGAGTTGAATGCTGCGATAGCCGCATCATAGTTTACGCCTTGCATCATGATAGCCAAGCCTTTGTTGAAAAGGTTGGGGTTTGTCATAGGTGCGCTTTCGAGGAGGCGTTCAGCCTCTTTGTATTTTCCGTCATTGCGGTCGCGTGCTTGTTTGAAGGTAGTGTATCCTTTTGCACCATTGAGTGCGGCATTGAATTTTGAGTTACCTTCTGCGCTACCAAGTGCTACGGCTTTGTTTAGGAATTCTTCCATTTTGGGCATATCACCTTTCATAGCATAACCAAGCGCCATGTTATAAGCCGCTTCTCCAGTTTCTTTCTTTTTCATAGAAGCCTCAAACTGTTTGATAGCATCGTCGATATTGCCACGATTGTTATTGTTCATGAGTGCGTTGTCCAAATATGCCGCGCCCAAGTTGTTGTGTACTTTCCAAGTTTGGTAGTTTTGTCCCGCCAATTTGAGTATCTCAATACGTTCTTTGATGTCAGGTGTGCTTGCGGCTACAAAAAGAAATTCTTGCTCAGTAAGTTCGTTGGGGTTGGCACTTCCTTTCTTCATTTTTTCTACTACAGCCGACATTTCAGCAGGAGTTTTTGCGGCACCCGGTTTTTTTACAGAAGTAGAAGCATAACGCATACGTGGATATACTTCATCAAGCAAGTTTTTGTAATATGATTTACGTTGTAGTTGCATTTCTTTTTCTACGAAGTCGCCATCACGTCCCATGATTTCTTTAGCTTCAGTTTTTTGTTCAGGGCTTAGGCTTGAAGCATCTATAAGTTGGTTAAATTCGGGCAAAGTTTCGCCTAATTTACGCTTATCGAAGTTGAAAACATAGCCTTTCATTTTTTCTTTGTCATATTTGAAAAGTTCCAACGTTTTTTTGAAAGTCATTTCAAGTGCCATAGCGCGACCTTCAGAAAGTTTTACGTTTACAGCTTCTTGTCCTTCGGGTGAGTGAGAGCTGATACCAGAGGCGGTAAAAGCAGGCACTTGTCCAGATTTGAAAAGCTCACTCACGATTTCCATGGTTTGCTTATTGCTCATGTAGTCAGGCTTCAAGTTTACACTACCACGTTCAAAATCTACACGCGCTGTAAGCGTTTCGTCATCAGGCTTGGAGTAGCCATGTGCCGCATTGATAAAAGGCGACTCACCTGCTACGGGCGTAAGTCCAGCCACAGGGCTTTTCAAAAGTCTTGAAGTAGTAGCTACTCCCTTTACTTTCCTGCCATCTTGCACTACAAGGCGAAGAGGTCCGAACTCTTTAGTTTTATCAGGTTTGCTTGCTTTTGCGGCTATGCCTTTGATAAAAAGTCCGCCACGCTCGTATTTGTCCAAATAAGCAAACTCCATAGCTTCACTTTTTTGAGGGTCTTTTGCTTGTCCAGCATACTCATCACCATTGAAAGTAATGGCTTTGATTTTTGCGGCATCAGCAGGCAGGGGTTGCATATCTTGCATAGCGTCTATATCGCCAGCCACATAATACACCTCGAGTGAGTAATTAGTGCCCTTTTTCATCATTTTTACGGGCAATTTTGCGGACATTTTGAAAGGTACGCGGTCGCCATGTAGTTCGAGAGGATTGGGTTCTACGGTTAGCTGTTGTTCTTTCGCGCCTTTAATCATTTCGGCTATGGGATTTTTACAGCTTGTGGCTGCTGCCCCTACGAATGCAAGTCCTAAGAAGAATTTTTTGCTGTTATTCATACTATATTAAGGTTTCTAAACTATTTTGGGTGCAAGTTTAGTGAGTTATTTTGCAATATCAAAATAAAATGTTAATTTTGTGAATAGTTTGTGAAACACTCCACTTTTATACAACTGCAAGTTTATGCAAAAAGTTAAGTTTTTTTTTGAAAAATATTTTTTTGGCGTTTGTACGCGCTTAGGGGACAAAACAGGCATTTCTACAGAGCGCATACGCCTCTTCTTTATCTATACTTCTTTTATTGGTATGGGTTCACCCATTATTTTGTATTTGAGTTTGGCGTTTGTGATGAACCTAAGAAGGTACGCAAGACAGAGGCGCAATCCTATTTTTAGATAAAATTACGCTCATACCATTCTTTGGACTGATAACATTACCTGAAATAGTGCTTAAAAGGTGCTCAGGCTTTTTGTTATCATACCACACAAT
>JAAFJK010000370.1 GCA_013298105.1 Cytophagales bacterium | reverse complement strand
ACACACCGAAACTATCACGCTCATACAACCACAAGAGCCTCTCCTAAAAACTGAAAAATGGCGCAGTCAGACCTTTCAATTCAAAATCCCACTTAAACAAAAAGATTTTAGCCGTTATCAAATCCTTGTACTCAAAGCCGAATAAAGGACACTTTTCTTTTCTGTAAAAATCCCCTGTTTAGCAAGAATTTCACAAAACTATCTAACTTTGCAAAGATGTGGTTTTTATTTATTTTGACTTTAGGGTGTTTTGGGTGGCAGATGTATGTGCATTTCAGGTATTTTAGGCTTGTTTTGAAGCCTGCGCCTGCCTTGCCTACCGAGCGCGACTTGCCTGCCGTAAGCGTAATCATTTGCGCCAAAAATGAAGAAAAAAATATAGATAACTTGCTTCAAAACCTAATAGCACAAGACTATCCCATTTCCCGATACGAAATTATTTTGGTCAATGACTGTAGTACAGACCGCACCCAAGAAATTGCAGAAAATTGGCAAAAACGGGTGGGAAATCTTGTTATTATTTCTATCCAAGAAGTCCCTGAAGGCATTAGTTCAAAAAAAAACGCCCTCCAAAAAGGCATTTCAGAAAGTAAATATGCTTGGATACTCCTCACAGATGCCGACTGTACGGTAGGCAAGGACTGGATAGCCTCCATGCTCGCGGGCAGGCAAGACGAAAACACGCAAATTGTATTGGGCATAGCCCCTCTCCTACCCTATTCGAGTGCATTTTTACAGCAATTTATTCAATACGAAACCTTTTACACTGCCTTGCAATATGCAGGCTTCGCGCTCGCAGGCAAGCCTTATATGGGTGTGGGACGCAATTTACTTTACCATAAATCGTTGTTTGAAAATATAGGTGGTTTTGGGCGATTTTTACAGACTACAGGCGGAGATGATGACCTCTTTATCAATCAAGTGGCTACCGCCCAAAATACGACTGTGGGCTTATATGCAAGTTTTGCCTATTCCGCGCCTCCGCTTACTTGGCGGGGGTGGTACAGGCAAAAAACGCGACATCTTTCGGTAGGCAAGCATTACAAAAGTGCAGACCAAAGGCGTTTAGCACTTTTGTATGCTTCGCAAGGCGGGATTTGGTTGTGTGGTTTGGTAGCGGTTTTTGCCTTGCCTGCCTTGCCTGCCTTGCCTGCGTGGGGGTGTTTGGGGCTTTTTGCTTTGCGCACAGGGATTGTTTGGCGCGATTATGGGCGGCTGGCAGGCAAGTTGGGTTGTAAGGTAAAAGTGGCTTGGATACCTGTTTTAGATGCTATTTTTGTGCCTTATTTGCTTGTAGTAGGCGGTTTGGCGCGTTTTACCCAAAAAATAAAATGGAAATGAGATGATACGCAAATTTTTCAAAAATAAGTATGTACGCTATACGCTTTGGGGCATCTTGGGCGTGTTTTTATTTGGGTGTGTGTGGTATTTTGAGTTTATCCTTTATGGCATTGGGCAGGCAAGAGGACAACTGAATATCGTCTGGAATACCCAAAGTTATGAGGAGTTTTTGGAAAAAGGCGAATATGCTGACTCCACCAAGCAAAAGTTTAAGCAAAAGTTAGCCCTGATTCGCAAAATTAAAAACTTTGCAGTCAAAGAGTTAGGCATATTGGGTACGTCCAATTATGAGCGTGTCTATGACCAAAAAAACAAAGCTATCCTTTGGGCTGTTACAGCCTGCGAGCCATTTGAGCTGAAGCCCAAAGAATGGGATTATGCGTTTTTGGGTAAAATGCCCTACAAAGGCTTTTTTGACTCCACCCGCGCCTATTCACTGAAGCAAACCCTTGATAATCAAGGCTATGACGTGGGTGTGTACGCGCCTTCAGCGTGGTCGACACTTGGCTGGCTCTCAGACCCTATCCTCTCAAATATGCTGTATTGGAACGAAGGCGCACTTGCCAGCCTGATAATACACGAGATGACGCATGGCACAGTCTGGGTGTATGGTGGCGTAGAATACAACGAAAATCTGGCGGACTTCATAGGCGAAAGAGGCGCGAAACTCTTTCTAATCCACGAATATGGCAAAGATTCAAAACAATATAAACGTTTTTTGCGCGAACTTGCAGACGAGGAAAAGGGTTTTCAGTACATTTTGCGAAGTACCCAAAGATTGGACAGTTTGTACCAAACTTTTACCCCTGCCTTGCCTACCTCCACCAAAAAAGAGAAAAAACACGCGCTCATTACCCAAATCGTACAAGGTTTTGGCGACTTGGGACTGCTAAACTCCAAACGTCTGAAAAAGTGGCTTAAGAAATTGCCGAATAATTCTTTTTTTATGAACTATAAACGGTACAGAGGCAAGCAAGATTTTTTTGAAAAAGAATGTAGAGAAAAGTATCAAGATGACATCAAAACTTACCTTGCCTACCTAAAAAAACAATATCCTGCATAGGTATAGTCTCAGGAACGAGTAGAAAATAACTTGCTAATTTTGTTAATCTTTTGCGCTTATGTTGCGTTGCAATAATCATTACAAAACAAGGCTTTGCGCTTCTATTGCGCCTTACCTAAGCCCAAAATATTGCACAAAATCTTTAGCAGCTTATTTTCTACTCGTTCCTTACAATTTTTCTAAATATTCAAACAACAATTCTTTCTTTTTGAGGGCTATAGGAAGTGCGGTTTTGTCTTTCAAGACCACCGTACCGCCATCTTTTTTGTCATATCTTGCAAAAAAGTTCAAGTTGATGAGATGTGACTGATGTATGCGATAAAAACCATATTCTGCCAACATTTCCTCATACTCTTTCAAAGTTTTGGAAACTACAATGGGCGATTGATTTTCTGTATAAAAAGTCGTATAATTGTTCGAGGCTTCGAGGCGTATAATCTCCGAAACATTGATGGCAAAGATACTGTCTGAATTTTTCAGGACTATTTTCTTGTATTTGGTAGATACATCTTCCATATTGCTAAGAAAGGCATTGACTTTCAACTGATAGCCTTCTTTTTCTATAGCTTCCATTGCCTTGCCTACCGCGAGCTGTAGCTCATCTGGGTCTATGGGCTTCAGCAAATAATCCAACGCACTAAACCGAAACGCCTCCACCGCATAATGATTGTGGGCTGTTACAAAAATCACTTTTGCTGAAAGCTCAGGGAGTTGCTTCAATACATCAAACCCTTTGCCATCGGGCATCTCCACATCTAAAAATACCAAATCAGGCTCTTGGGCTTGTACCAACGCCACGCCTTCAGCTACACAAGTAGCCTCTCCTACCAACCGAATAGGCAAATCCAATGCCTTAATTTGGTATTTTAGATTGTTGCGCATACCCAGCTCATCATCAATGATGCAGGTAGCCAAAGTTTTACTTGTATTCATAACGTTCTATAAAATCCAACAAAAGCCTCACGCCATAGCCTGTAGCACTTCGCATACTCGAGAACTCACTATCTACAAAACAAACGCCCGCCATATCGATATGTGCATACGCGGTATGTTTTTCTGTAAAAACTTCCAAAAACTTCGCGGCAGAGATAGCTCCTGCTACAGGCTTACCGCTATAGTTGCGGACATCAGCCACATCTGAACTAATATCGCCCTTGTAGTCGTCCCACATGGGTAGTCGCCAAAGTTTTTCGCCTGTGCGCCCTCCGCTCTCGGATAGTTTCGTAGCAAGGTCATCATTTTGGGTAAAAAGCCCCCCTGCTACATAACCAAGCGTAGCCACACAACTGCCCGTAAGCGTAGCCATATCTATCAGCACATCAGGCGCGTAATTGCGGTTCAGGTAGGCAAGTCCATCTGCCAAGATGATACGTCCTTCGGCATCTGTGTCTATGACTTCTATCGTCTTACCTGCATAACTATTTACTACATCACTTGGTTTTGTAGAAAGTCCATCTGTAGAGTTTTGTGTAACAGGAATGACGGCTATGAGGTGCTTTTGGACACCCAATTTTACCGCCGCTTCGAATGCACCCAATACACCGCCCGCACCTGCCATGTCGCATTTCATGAAGTGCATATTGTTGCTGTCTTTGATAGAAACGCCACCTGTATCAAAAGTTACGCCCTTGCCTACCAAGCCGATTTTGGGCAAACCTTCGGCGGGTTTATACTCAAGCACTATCAAGTAGGGCGGTTCAGGACTGCCCGCGCTTACAGAGAGGAGTGCGTGCAATCCTTCTTTTATGAGCATTTCTTTGTCCAAAATACGTGCTTGGTAGCCGTATTTTTGGGCAGAAGCAGTTGCCCATTTTGTGATAGTTTCGGGTGTTTTATGGTTTGAGGGTAAGTTCACGAGCTGTAATATCTCACGCTGACTTTCGGCTATGGCTTCGCCTCTTTGCATAAAATGTTTCGCAATTTCGAGTTTTTCTTCAGGTACTAAAAGCTGTACTTCAGCTTCTGGTCTTTGAAAAAAGTGCGGATTTTCTATTTTGTCTGTTTTAAATATTTGAATGTTGTAACTTGCCAAAGCTATACCATTTACCACAAATTCAAAAAAATCATGCGCAATGTGGCGCAAATCTACTACGATTTTATCAGTAAGTTTGGCTTTTTGGTGGTAAAAGAAAGCGCGGTAGGCAAGGCAGTAGTCTGCGAGTTGAGGGTTTTTGCCCAATCCCAAAAAGTATATTTTGCGCTCTGCGGTGTAGGCAGGCAAGGTTTCTTTCAAATCTGCCTTGAAGTCTTGCACTATCTGGGCAGGCAAGCCGTATACAGCGCATATATCGCGGAGTTGGTCTTGGAGTGAGTCGCCTTGTATAAGCCCTATCAAGATGGGTTGGTCAGTGATTTGATGGGTAAGTTTGAACATTTGGGGGAAGGGTAGAAAGGTGGAAGGGTGGAAGGGTGGAAGGGTGGAAGGGTGGAAGGGTGGAAGGGTGGAAGGGTGGAAGGGGGAAAGGGTGTAGTTTTTCGGTTGTCAATCCGAAAAAAAGAGTCTGAAATTTAGTGGTTTTATTTTCAAAAAAGGGTTTAACTTGCAGTTATTACAATGTTTTTAAAAAATTGATTACCAATATCTTACAATAAATTTTCTTGCAAAAGGTCTAAAAAACAGGAGGTGTTTTTACCCCGTATTTTACCTCCCAAAATTTTCAGTGTGTGGGTGGGTGAGGAAAATTCTAAAAAAGCCATCTTTTTCAAGTACCTTTTGCAAACCATTTATACAACCTTTAATAACTACAATTTAACATGACTTGTGTCCCTACGTTCCCTCTTTTTAGTTTACCTTACCTCCCTAATCAAGCAAACTACCAAATGCTTGCTTTAGTGCTTCATTGTTTTTGATAATCCAAATTTTGAAGGCTGTAAAGGGAGAGGCAATACTAAGTTTTCGCTTAATTCTGTTTTTAATAGCTTCCTTATCTTCATCAGAAAGTCCTATTTCGTAAAAATATCCGTGCAATAAATCGCCAAAATCTCGAATTTCTTGAATGAGCAACTCACGCAAATTTTCGCTTTCTATGATTTTATGAGGTGTTGAACCATTGTAAACATCATGCAACAATAGCGCAGTGTTTTCAATGGTTGTATTTTTTTGTAGGGTTGTTATTTGTACTTTTTCTTTAGGAAATGGATTGATGTGAAATTTTATCAAATCCAAAATCTTTTTTGTGCTATCCAAACAGTTCAAAATATCATCATATTTTGCTTGCGCCAATTTAGTATTGTTGCAATGTCCACACGCATAAAACAGATTATTCCAATCAAATTTGAGATTTTTATCGCCCTTGTGTGGAATAAAATGCTCTACATTGATGTTGGTAATGCCACGTGCTTCACATATATAGCATTTGTTGTGAAAATCTGCCCTCAAACGTTCTAAAACATCTCCACAACTATAGCTACCATTTTTCTTAGCTTTTTCCGCTTCAAGACAATCGGGCGCGGGTTGAGATTTGAGAAGGTTTATCATTTGGGCTGTAGTTTAGAAAATTCTATTTGCTGGAGTTTGATAGCCAATTCGTTGGACATAAATTTTGGCAAATCTTTGAAATATCGGCGCAAATAATAGGCGCGGTCTTGTTCTTCTTCATTCAGGACTATTTTTTGGGTAAGATTCTCATATTCAAACACTAATTTTTTGATGTGTTCCGAATATTGGTCTGCGTGAAAATAGCTTTCTACCACACCCGAAACCGACAAATGTGCCAAATTGGTAATAGGTACTTGATTTTCCAAATCAAACACTACAGCATTTTCCAAAGATGTAAGCACAAAAGGCGAGTGTGTGGTAACGATAAACTGAATTTTGGGAAAAAAGCGCGTCAAGAAAGGCAAGATTTTCTTTTGCAAATCAATATGTAAATG
>JAAFJK010000222.1 GCA_013298105.1 Cytophagales bacterium | reverse complement strand
GGTGGTAAATGGGGCGTTTTGCTCCTGCAAATAGCACCTCAAAATGTGCAGATAGCGTGTCTTTTTTATCTTCCCAGACGACTATAGATGCGTCCATACCACTCATGTTGCCTGTTTCTTCTTGGCGCAACATAATTTGGATTTCTTGATGCAACATTTCCAAAATTTCGGCAGGACACCAAACTTCTTGCACTTTTACTATCTTGTCCAGTAGTGCGTTGCCTATCATGGTCATAAAAGCACCTGGTACACCATGCCCTGTGCAGTCTGCCACCATTATCATAGCTTTGTTTTGTGCTTGATGTACCCAGTAAAAATCGCCTGAAACTATGTCTCTTGGGCGATTCAGTACAAAATAGTCAGTCGATATTTCACTTAATTTTTGGGCAGGTGGCAAAATGGCTTGTTGAATGGTCTGCGCTACACCAATACTCAGCGAAACTTTTTGTTTAAATTTTTCAAGTGTCTTGTTATTGAGCATCAATACATCTCTTTGCGCCGCAAGTTCTTCTTGCGTTTGATAGAGTTCTTCTGTACGCTCTTGTACTTTTTGTTCCAAAACAGTATTTTGCTCTTGCCTGATGATATTCATTCTGTCGCCAAGTGCCAACGAAAACATCCACACCTCGAGAGCCGTACCAAAATAAGTGGCTTGACGCGCAAAAATGCTGTAGGGTATCAGTCCATTGATGGTACATACGAATACAAATATCGAGAGCATGATAAATGTCCAACCCAATAAATAATAGCGTGCTGATTTAAGTTTTTTATAAAAATACACATAAAAACCAGCCGCAATACAAGTAAAATAAAATAGTAAAACAGTTAATTGAAAATATCCCACCACTGTACGCGCACCAAAAATCAAGGTTACGAGCATAGTAACAGGCACCAATATTATGATAAAACTGGATATGGCATAGTAGAAATAAATATGTTGTTTTTTGAGTTGAAGGTATTGGATACAAAAAACACCTGTAAATAAATACAAAGGATTGTGCCAAACCGTAAAATTGAGGTGAAACCAAGGTTGGTTTATGACGGGATAGCCATTCAAAAATGTGGCACTGACAAGCGCGAAAACCAAATACCCAATATACAAGCCATAAATAAGCTCTTTGGTGGCTGTATAAATAAATCCATTGTATAGAATCATTATCAGCATCAATCCTACAAAACACGCAGTAAGAAAATCGGCTGTACTTTTATGTGCATACAAAGAGCGGATAGTACCTATTCGTAGTGGGGCTTCAAAAGAGCGTACCTCTGTGATGCGCAAATAGTAGGTTTTGGCTTGAGTGTCTTTTGCTTGGTTCAGTGGTAGCCAAAAAGCATTCAGAATGTTGTAATATTTTTCTTTTTCTGGGCGCATAGCTCCTGTAAGGTACGGTTTGCCATACTTGCCTGCCTCGTCAGGTGCATAAAAGTCTATGTAGAGTGCGAATATAGAGCCTACTTCTACCCATGCGTCTTCTTCAGTTTGATTTTGGACTACTATTTTGAACCAAAAAGCAGACTTTGTAGGTGAGCGTGCAAATACATCTCTGTTGTAGGAGGCAAACTTGCCTGCCACATCTGCTTGGCGCACATCTTCAAAAGTCATATTGCCTTTTTTATCTTCCCAATAATAAGTTTGTTTGCCTACCAAAAGCAGGTCTTTTTTGTTTTTCAAGACAATTATTTTTTCTGTATGTTGTGCAAAAACAGACAAAACAGGCAATAGTAAAATAAATAAAAAGGCAATCTTTTTCATATTCGGGTGCAAAACTACAAAAAAAATACCATTATAGTTATGCTGAAACTAAAGGAAAAGAAAAACTGAAGGTGCTGCCTTTGCCTTGCTCGCTACTTACTGCGATAGTCCCCCCGTTTTTGGCTACTATTTCTGCACAAAGTTGCAACCCTAAACCTGTTCCTTTCTCTCCATTCGTCCCATACGAGGTAAAAGATTGGTTTTTGCTAAACAACTTGCCTACCTGCTCTGCAGACATACCCACTCCTGTATCTGTTACGTCCACTACAACGTGCTTGTCTTGTGGGTAGGTAAGTATTTGAATACGTCCATTGTTGGGTGTAAATTTGATGGCATTGTTGATAAGATTGCGGAGCAATAACCGCACATGATTGAGGTCAGCCCATACTGTAAGGGTAGGCAAGGCTTCAATAGAAAATCTAATGTTTTTGGCTTTGGCAACTTCTGTAAATAGCTGTACTTTTTCCTCAATCAATTCAAGAAGCTGAATAGGTACTGGTGTAGCAGTCATACCTTGCATTTGGCTGATAGACCACTGCAGTAGATTTTCTAAGGTATTTTGCATATTTTTCACGTTTTTGTGAAATTGGGGCATAAAATCTTGAAATTCGTCATAACTCACTAACCCCTCATTCATAAGACTAAGCGTACCTTCCAAGGAACCTATGGGGCTTCGCAAGTCATGTCCCAAAATAGCAAAGAGTTTATCTTTGGTATGATTTGCCATTTCCAATTCTTGAGCTTGGTGGGCTAAAAAATCTCTTTGTTGGTTTATCTCTTCTTTTTGTTGTGCGATTTCTTCTTTTTGTATCGTAATAAGCTCTTTCGCTTTTTTCTCTTTTTGTTGGGAGAGGTATATAAAATACGCCAATATCGTTACGATTAAAAGCGCACCTATTGCCAAATAAAGCAAATAGAGTTGAAATTGTCTTGCCTCTTGTTCTTTGATAATTTCCAATCGTCTTGCCTTACTTTCAGCCTGAAGCTGTTTTTCTTTTGTCTTAAGATTGTCTGCTTCAAGTTGTGTTTTTTGGGCAAGCGTGTGTAGGCTATCTTGTTTGTGTTTATCTTTTTCCTGCCTTGCCTGCGCGAGTAGTTGGTCTGCTTCTGCTTGTTTTTCTACAGCGAGGCGTGCATTTCGTTCTTTTTCTGCCTCTATTTGTTGTAATTTGAGGTCTTTTTGTAGCACTTCTTTTTCTTTTTGTTCACGTTCTATTTTTACTTTTCCTTCAAGGTTCGCAATTATTTTGGTGTTTTTTTCATTGAGTATGGAGTCTTTTATGCTTGTATAATCTAAAAGATACTCTAAGGCTTTTTCATAATCACCTTTATTTTTGTAAAGTTTAAAGAGGTGTCCATACGCATTTTTAATTTCCGTAAGTCCTTTGATTTCTTGGGCAATTTTAAGGCTTTTTTCGGCATATTCTATGCCTTTGTCATATTGTTTGAGGGCTGACTCGGTTTTTGCCAAGCCAATCAAAGAATACGTGATGCCCCATTTGTTTTTGATTTCTTCATTCAATGCCAAGCCTTTTTGATAACGTACTAAGGCTTCTTGGTGGTTGAGTAGCTGGTTTTGAATATCGCCCATGTTATTCAAAGCGATGGCTTGTCCTCTTTTATCCCCCATTTCTCCATAAATAGCAAGGCTTTTGGTGTATTGTTCCAATGCTTTTTCTGGTTTTTTTTCAATCAAATACAAGTTGCCTATGTTATTCAGGCAAGAAGCCCTCCCTCTTTTGTCGTTTATTTTTTCCCTGATAGCAAGGCTTTTGAAAAAATAATCTTCGGCAGTAGTTAAGATATTTTGATTGAGATAGACGATGCCCACATTGTTGTAAATGTAAGCCATACCTTGTAAGTTTTTGATTTCTTCAAATATTTTTAACCCTTTCAAATAATGGTCTATAGAAGCGGGATAGTTGCCCAAACTTTTGTAGGCATTGCCCATGTTGGTTAGGCAAGTAGCGGCATTGTATTGGTCATGTATTTTTTCTGCATAGAATAGTGCTTTTTGATAATATGTGAGGGCTGATGGGTAGTAGCCTTGTGTATCATACAAAATAGCTATGCTATTGAAAGTTCGAACAAGCAAAGCATCATCTTTGATTTGTTCGCCAAGTTTGGTGGCTTTTTGGAGGTATTCCAAACTTTGTGTATAATCAAGTTTGTCATAATACGTCTGCCCCAATTCTACCAAACTATGTGCTTGCCCTTTTATATAACTTATTTTTTCGCTCATTTTAAGAGCTTTTTGGGTAAGTAAAATAAGCGTGTCTGGCTTTTTTCTATATAATGCTGCAATGTCAATCAGAGCGTTGATTTTGGTTGTGTCATGTTTGGCTTGCTCATATACACGCATCAAACTATCCAGTTCTTTTTTATTCTGGGCTTGAATATTGATGCAGGATAAAAGCAAAACAATCAAAAATAAGGCTCTTTTCATGTACTTTGTAGGTTTAACCACACACAAAGATAATGTAAAAATTTGATTTTACAATTTTAATCCTTGCCTGCCCGCGCCAAATTTCAAATGCTTTGTTCAACCTTGCCTACTCGGTAGGCAAGGGCAAGCGTTTAAAATTTTGTGCTATCAGCTTGAATACTCAAGACAAGTTCCATTGAAACTTCAAGAACATCAGCTACTTGTGCAGGAGTAAATCCTTTTTGCAACATTTTTTTTATGGCTTTTACTTCGCCTTTTGCTTCGCCTTTTGCTTCGCCTTTTGCTTCGCCTTTCTCAAAGGCAGTGGTGGTGGTATAATCAAATACTACAGGCATATCATGGATTTGGGTTTTAGTTGTTTTTTTCAATTCACGGAGTTCAGAGATTACCTCAAGTTGCGTGGCATATTTGCCAAAAGCAAGTTCGGTGGTTACAAGTTCTTTCAAACGATATAAGATTTGTGCAATGACAGTTTCAGGCTTTTCTCCATGAAAGTTACCCAAGATTGCCAAAATAACTTCTTCTGGAGTAGAAGCGTTCAAAAACTCCTCATAATTATAACTTCGAATGTCTATGATTTCGTATGAAAAAGCTAATTTTTCTTCAGAAATGGTAGATTTCATGGTAAGTGGATCGTTGCCTATATATACCACAACCTGTACGCAGGGCAGTTCGTATTTTTGACTTACCAAGCCTCTGTAAATATACATACGCCACTCCATTTTTTCGTCATTGCTTGACTGTATCTCGATGTGCAAACAATAGGGCATAGAACCATCAACAGGCAAGATTTTCTTCAGAAAGTCTGCTTTGCGCTCTATAGTGTATTGCAAATCAGACTGGGCAACTTCTTCTGTTTGTGCTTTGCTGATGCTATTTTGAAAGAGGCGATTGATAATAGCAAGGTGTATTTCGTCTGAGTTTTCCTTAAAAACTTTATCATACTGACCTGTAGTAGTAGTAATGTCTTTTTTGTTTTTTGCCATGTTGCAAAAATAGGAAAAATTTTGAAAACAACCATTACTTACCAACATCTTATCGCCATCACCAATACGTCATCAATTTGCTTTTCACTTCCCTGCCCGCGCCAAGTTTCAAATGCTTCGTTCAATCTTGCCTGCTGAGTAGGCAAGGGTAGGGGCTGAATTTGCAAAAAAAGCTCTTTCATCTGTTTACTTCCAAATTTTTTATTCTGTACGCCTCCGAATTGGTCTTGGAAACCATCAGAAAACAAGTAAAAAGTGGTAGGCAAGTCGAGGCTTATTTCATGTTTGGTAAAAATCCTTTCCTGCTCGCGCTGTTCGCCACTTATAGGATTTTTGTCTGCTTTGATAACCTGCAATTCATTGTTTTGAATATAGATGAGCGGATTTTTTGCCCCTGCGTATTGTGCTTTTTTGTTGGCGTGGTCAATGGTAAGCAAGGCTATATCCATGCCATCTCTACTTTCGGTTTCGGCTTGTTTGAGGGTTTTGCGAATGTTTTTATGCAATTCATTCAAGACCAAATCAGGCGTGGTAATGCCTTTATTCAAAATAATTTCATTCAAACTTTCATTGCCGAGCATAGTCATCAAAGCACCAGGAACGCCATGCCCTGTGCAGTCAGCCACTGCCAAAATAAGTAGCCCATCTTTTTGTTGAAAATAATAAAAATCGCCCGAAACTATGTCGCGGGGTTTGAATAGGATAAAATTTTCAGGCAAGAACTTGCCTATTTCGTCTTGGGCAGGCAAGATAGATTGTTGTATGCGTTGTGCATAGTTGATAGAGGCAATAATATCCTTGTGTTGTTCTTCTATTTCGTGGTGTGCGGCTACAATTTTTTCGTTTTGTTTGGCTATAGTGCGCTGGTATTGAAGCACTTGAAAATTCACAAAGGTATATATCAACACGCCAATCACAAGCGAAATAACCATTCCCCAAAAGAAAAGCCTGTCGCCTTCGCTTTTTGCCTTTTGAAAAATTTGGTCATTGTTTTGATGCACCAAGATATGCAAACCCGATTTATGCCTTGTTTTTACAATGATGTCTGAAGTCGTTTGGTCTGGTGCTTGAAAAAAGCCCACAAACTCGCCTGTTTCGTTTTGGGGAAAATCAACTTTCTTTTTGCCCTCAAAGCTCATGAACTTGCCTACCTCCGCCAAATTTACCTTGCCTACCTCTGCGGGCTTGAGATTGGGAATAGCAACTAAACTTCCATCATCTTTGGTAGCACACACAAAACCGCCATTAGGCAATTTCAGCAAGTCGCAACTATTTTGCACATCAGGAATAAGATGTTCTATTCTGTCTTCTTTTTCGTGTACTTTTTTGAGAAGCTCCAGTACAGACGCGCCAATTACGCGATTGTCGTTGATAGCTTGTTCTACCAAGATTTGATATAAATTTTGCTGGACAGCCCAAGAAATAAGTCCAAAAATCAACATTATCAGTCCTGTAATGCTGGCAGAAAGTACAATTTGAAAACGGTTTTTCATAAATGTAAAAGTAGCAAAAATTATTCAATAAGTCTATAAAAGAGTTTTTTTTAACTATTTTTTACCAAATTATATATACACAAATGCACAAGAAACAACGTTCCTTGTGTGTTTGTGGTTTGTATTTTGGGTATTTTTTAGGCTTTTACAATGTTTCCGCTAAAGGGAAATCAATCTCAAAGCCTGTCAAGTTGTGCAAATAGTTGCTGATAATTTTATCACCAATTACCATTACGACATCTACCATATTGGCTTCGTTGTAACCCGCTTCGAAAAAAGCCTCTTTGCTTGCTTCGTTTGCCCTGCCACGATTTTCCACTACAGAAGCCGTAAACTTTGCTAAAGCATCTAATTTGCTGTCAAAGGAGGCTGTACCTTTGCGAATTTCTATTATCTGCTCCTCTGTAAAGCCATTCATCTTGCCTAAAGCAGTGTGGGCAGATTGGCAGTAACGACAGCCATTGATTTGGCTTGTTACCAAATTGATGACTTCCCTTTCTTTAGCGCGGAGCGTGCTTTTGCGATTTTGAAGCGCAAGGTAGTCGCCTAATGCTGTATCATTTTTAGCAAAATAGGCGTATAAATTAGGTACAAAACCAAGATTTTTTTGAAGTCCATCAAAGATACCTTGATTGTCAGCAGAAACTTCTGCTCTTGTGGGAACTGCGAAAACTCTCTCTGTAGTTGTCATGATTTTTTTTTGGATTAAGGTTTATTTGTTATGATTTACAGTGCAAAATTGCGGTAACTTGTGCGGATAAAAAATGAAGTAGTGTAGGAAATTTGGTTGATGTAGTTCAACTTTTTTTGTTTTTTTTATTCCAAGAGATAAACCCTCGAATGTTCATAATCAAAAATACGATATTGCCTATGGCGATACCTAAGCTATTCATAAAAGCAAATCCAAGAAATATCCAAGTTACATTTGCCAAAGAAAAGCTGAGAAAGCCATACTTGTTCTGATTACCCAAAAGGTAAACCGCTAAAAGACTTAGCACCATAGCCAACCAATCAAGCGTATAATATTTTAAGAATTGTTCCATGAGAAGTGAATTAGATTTTTTCTGCGATAGGAAAGTCTATAGGAAGGTTTGTCAGACCATGCAAATAATTGCTGATGATTTTGTCGCCAATAACCATGACCACATCTATCATATTTGCCTCATCATAGCCTGCTTCAAAAAAGCCTTTTTTGCTTGCCTCCGTAGCGCGTCCACGATTTTCAACAGTAGAAGCTGTAAACCGCGCCAAAGCATCTAATTTCGTATCGAAGATAGGTTTTCCCTTACGAATTTCTAAAATTTGTTCGTAAGAGTATCCTTTCTTTTTACCCAATGTGGTGTGTGCAGATTGACAATAACGACAGTCATTGATTTGACTCGTTACCAAATATATTACTTCTCTTTCCTTTCCTGTCAAAGTGCTTTTGCGATTTTGAAGCGCAAGGTAGTCGCCTAATGCTGTATCATTTTTAGCAAAATAGGCGTATAAATTAGGCATAAAGCCCAATTTTTCTTTGAAATTATCAAAAATGTTTTGATTGTTAGCAGATACTTCTGCCCTTGTGGGAACGGAGAAAACGCTGTTTACCATAATTTTGCTTGTTTTAGAGTGCAAAATTGCGGTAACTTACGAAGATAAAAAATGAAGTAGTATAGGAAATTTGGTTGATGTAGTTCAACTTTTTTTAGGAGTTCGTTTGTTTCTTATTTTAGAAAGGAACTCTGTAGTCATACCTAAATAAGAAGCTAAAGCGTATTGTGGAACTTTCTGCGCTACTTGTGGGTATTTGCTCATAAAATTCTCATACCGCTCCTCTGCTGTTTGAGTAAGTTGAGAAATCATGCGCCTTTGTTGGAAAGCAAAAGAACGCTCTGCCATAATTCTAAAAAAGGTTTCAAACTTATGATTTGACCTCTTAAGTTCTTGTTCTTTTTCATACTCAATTTGTAAAATAATACTATCTTCCAATGCCACTACAAACATAGTAGCAGGTTTTTGGAAAATGTAGCTGTTATAGTCTGTTATCCACCAATCCTCTATGGCAAAAGCAATCGTATGGTCTTGCCCTTCTTCGGCAATCACATAAGCCCGAAATGTTCCTTCTAATACATAATTCCTGTACTTAGCCGTAAAGTCGGGTTGTACTATGAATTGTCGTTTTTTTACGTTTGTTTCTTTAAAACTGCTTATAAAAATGTCGTTTTCTTCTTCAGTTAAAGAAACAAATTTATTGATGTATGCTATTATTTTATTTGTCATAAAGAATGATTGGAGAATAGACTTACAAAACTCGTTCAAATGGCTTGAAATGGCTTTTTTATTTTTTGAAAAACACTTTTAGAAAGTGCAATACGTTGTATTTGTATTTTTTTTCATAATGATATTACCTTTTAATGATTTAGGCTATAAAAATTGCTATTTTTTTGCGTGTAATAAGTCATAAAATTAACAAATATAACGTCAAAAAAAGTAAAAATGCTTTTCCATTGAATTGATCTATTTAGTAAGTCTATTACAAAAAACGCTATTTTACAAAAAAAACTT
>JAAFJK010000057.1:4464-7440 GCA_013298105.1 Cytophagales bacterium | reverse complement strand
AAATCGTTGGTTGGTTTTCCCTTTGATGGGAGGTATTTTTTATTTGGTGTATGTGCTTTTGCCTCTCATTCCTACAGAACTTGCCCCTCTTGAAGACCGCTCTAATGTGCGTGTCAATGCGTCTGCTCCTGAAGGCGCGTCTTTCGAATATATGCAAAATGCCTTAGACCGCACTTCGCAATATGTGATAGATTCTATCCCTGAACAGTTTGCGACTATTCAAGTCGTTGCGCCAAGTTTTGCAGGGGCAGGCGCGGTAAATTCGGGTTTTGTGAATATTTATTTGAAAGAACCCCACGAAAGAAAAGCCTCCCAACAGCAAGTTTTTGGGAAATTATCAAAAATTATAGGAGGTTTTACAGACATTCGCGCTTCTGTGAGTCAGCCTCCCACGATAGGCAGTAGATTTGCAGGCTTGCCTGTGCAGTACGTAATTCTCGCACCCACGTTTGATTCGCTCAAGCGCACCTTGCCTAAGTTTTTGGAAAAGGCAAGGCAATCGAAGTCGATGCAATTTGTAGATGCAGATATTAAATTCAATAAGCCTGAAATTCGCCTTACGATTGATAGGGAAAAGGCAGGGCAGTTAGGCATTTCGGTAGCAGAGGTGGCGCGTACTTTGCAACTTGCCTACAGTGGGCAACGCTTGGGCTACTATGTGAAGGAAGGCAAGCAATACCAAATCTTAGCGCAAGTACACCGCGAAGACCGCGATGAACCTTTGGATTTCAAGTCTATCTATATTCGCAGTCAGGCAGGCAAGTTGGTGCAATTAGACAACCTTGTGCGTATGGAGGAGGAGAGCAATCCTGCCGCGCTCTATCGCTTCAATCGTTTTGTTTCGGCTACTATTTCTGCCGCGCCCAAAGCAGGTTTTACGTTAGGGCAATGCCTACAGGAGCTTGAGGACATCAAAAAACAAGTGCTTTCTGAAAGTTTTAGTACTGCTTTAGCGGGACAGTCGAGAGATTTTGCAGATAGTTCTTCGAGTTTGTTGTATGCCTTTGTGTTTGCTATTGTGTTGATTTATTTGGTTTTAGCGGGACAATTTGAAAGTTTTATAGACCCGTTCATTATTTTGTTTACTGTGCCTTTGGCAGTTACGGGTGCATTGATTTCGCTGTGGTATTTTCATCAATCGTTGAATGTTTTTAGCCAAATTGGAATCATCATGTTGATTGGTTTGATAACCAAAAATGGTATTTTGATTGTGGAATTTGCGAACCAACAAAAGGAACAGGGCTTGCCTAAACGTCAAGCAGTTATCGAGGCATCTGTTTTGCGCCTTCGACCTATTTTGATGACGAGTCTTGCGGCAATGTTGGGCATCTTGCCTATAGCCTTAGCATTAGGCGAGGCTTCGGGCAGTAGGCAATCATTGGGCATTGCGGTTGTGGGTGGTTTGCTGTTTTCAGGCTTTTTGACGCTGTATGTCATTCCTGCTATCTATAGCTATATGTCGGCAGGCAAGGTGCATAAGATGGGGGAGGAATAAAGTTTTGATTTTTTGAGAAAAATGCTTATTTTTGCATATCACTTTAATACTTCAAGGCTATGAAAATTGAAAAAATAAGAATAAAAAACTTCAAAGTTTTTAGAGATGTTGAGATACGCGATTTGCCTAATATGTGTGTATTTTTAGGCGCAAATGGCGTAGGCAAGACAACTCTTTTTGATGTATTTGGTTTTTTGAGTAGTGCCTTGAAAAATAATGTAAAATACGCACTCAATCAACGTGGAGGCTTCAAAGAGGTCTTTTCACGTGATAGTGCAGGCGATATAGAATTTGAAATAAAATTTAGAGATGAACAAAATTCACCTTTGGTTACTTACGAACTTTCTATAGGGCTGAACGAGCAAAATCAACCTATTGTAACAAAAGAAATCTTGAGCTATAGGAGGGGCAATAAAGGTCGTCCTTATCGTTTTTTAGATTTTTCTAATGGACGTGGGAGTGCTATTGTAAATGAAGAAGAATTTGCAACAGCCAAACAAGCATTTAAAGACAAAAGAGAAGAACAAACACTTGACTCGCCTGATATTTTAGCCATAAAAGGGTTAGGGCAATTTCAAAAATTTAAAGCTATCAGCACTTTTCGAAGGTTGTTAGAAAATTGGTTTGTATCTAATTTCCAGATTCATGCGGCACAAACACTGGAAGAAACAGGAATCAGTGAGCATCTCTCAACTAATGGCAACAACTTAGCACAAGTTACCAAATACATTTATGAAAATCATCAAGAGATTTTTCAAAGTATCTTAGCAAAAATGAAAAAGCGTGTACCAGGCGTTTCAGAAGTAGCCGCAACCGAAACTATAGATGGACGCATTGTCTTACACTTCAAAGATGGAAGTTTTAAAGACCCTTTCATTTCGCGCTATGTATCTGATGGTACAATTAAAATGTTTGCCTATCTTATTTTATTGAATGACCCTACTCCACACCCTTTGCTTTGTGTAGAAGAACCTGAAAATTATTTACACCCCGATTTATTGGCTGAATTGGCTGAAGAATTCAGAGAATATGCCAAAAAAGGAGGACAAGTGTTCATTTCTACCCATTCACCTGACTTTGTAAATCATTTAAAAATTGATGAGCTTTTTTGGTTAAATAAGCAAAAAGGCTATACAAAAATTCAACGTGCTAAAGATGTTGAGATAGTCAAAAGTTTGGTAAAAGAAGGTGATTCTTTAGGGTATTTGTGGACACAAGGTTATTTAGAAGGTAGTAGCCCTAAAAGCAAAAAATAAGATATGGCAAGAATAGAAATACTAACGGAAGAACCTTCTATTCGTGATGTATTGGAGGTTATTTTACCTAAAATCTTATCTGAAAAATGGGTTTTAGAGCAAAATTATTTCATAAGACCACACAATGGTAAGTCTGATTTGCAAAAATCTATCCCACGAAAAGTCAAAGTGTTTTCGAGTTATCATGAACCCGCAGGCGTTGTAATTGTTCATGACCAAGACAGC
>JAAFJK010000057.1:0-4454 GCA_013298105.1 Cytophagales bacterium | reverse complement strand
AAGACAGCCACGATTGCAAAGAACTAAAAATCAAAATTTTAGAGCTTTGCAAAAGTGAAACATCTGCCGAAAATATATGCCCTCTTTTGATAAGAATAGCCTGTAGAGAATTGGAGGCTTGGTATTTGGGAGATATGAAGGCGATACAAGAGGCGTATCCGAAATTCAAAGCAGAACAATATGCCCATAAATCTAAATTCCGCAATCCTGACAATCTCAACAATACAGCAGAAGAGTTAGAAAAAATATTGTCTGAATTTCAAAAAGGAGCTTCAGCAAGAGCTATTGCACCTTATTTAGACACAAATCCCGAAAATAATAAATCAGAAAGCTACGGACAATTTATAAAAGGCATCTTGGCTTTTTTTCAAAAATTTGATGATTTGTAAAACCATGCCCACCTACACCATCAAATACTTCACTAAAAACCCACCTTGCACAGAGGTAGAAATTCAAGCCCTTGAGCAAAAAATAGGCGTTTCGTTGATTCCTGCACATAGAGATTTGCTTTTGCAGGCAAATGGATTGTTAGTTTTTTACAACTCTTTTTTGCCAAAAGAAGGTTATGGTGGGGAAGTTTGTGAAGTTGCCTCCAAGGAAATGGTTGCTAAGTGTTGGAATAATCTTTCCGAACAAAAAAGCGTTGATTTTGACTTTCAAAGTTTATGCTTGATACCTTTTGCAACATCATTGGGTCCAGATACTTATTTTTTATCTTATGCTCCTGAAACGTATGGCGAAGTGTGGCAAATGGATTCTGCAGGTTATGTCTATTTTCAAGCAAAAGATTTTGCTACTTTTTGGGCAGAAATCCGTTGGGCAAAAAATGATGAAAGGCAAAGTCTTCCTGCTGAAGCCTATCCTTACAACTTGCCTGCCCAATCTCTGATAGTATAAGGATTTGATTATTAGGCTTCATAAGCCTTTTGTAAATATGAAACCATGCCCACCTACACCATCAAATACTTCACTAAAAATCCACCTTACAACTTGCCTGCCCGTTATATCATAAAACACCTTACCTACCTATGCGCATACATGGGCAGGCAAGGTATTTTGCAAATATCAAAAAGCACACTGTACACATCGGAAAGTGGTTTTAGGAAATTTAGACAACCCCGAATGGGGTTGAACTATGCATGATTTCCCATGTGAAACGTGGGGTACGCGAAAAATTATATCCCAAAACCAACCGCCCAATAGATCCGTTAAAAGTTTTCTCCACTCAAAACCTGGATAGCTTCCTCGTGCGCCTGCAAGATATGGGCAATCTGTGTAGATTCTATAGCTGTAGAAACAAAAAGACTTTCATATTGGGAAGGTGCCAAATAAACGCCTCGCTTGAGCATTTCTTGAAAATAACGCGCAAAAAGGGCTGTATCGCTTGTTTTGGCATCTTCAAAATTGAATATTTCAGTTTTTTGTGAGAAGAAAATCGTGTACATCGAGCCTATGCTATTGATGGGGTAGGCAAGGGCATATTTTTGGTTGATGGCTTGCATACCTTTGGTGATTTGTTGGGTGGCTTCTTGGATTTGACGATAGACTGAAGGCGTTTGCTTGAGATGCCTTAGCATAGCCAAACCCGCCGAAACCGCTACAGGATTGCCTGAAAGTGTACCTGCTTGATAGACCTTGCCTACGGGGGCTACACTCTGCATGATTTCTTTTTTTCCGCCATAAGCCCCTACAGGCAAACCGCCCCCTATGATTTTGCCCAAAGTCGTCATGTCAGGTTTGATGCCCACGATTTGTTGAAAACCACCAACGCTCAAGCGGAAGCCTGTCATCACCTCATCAAAAATCAAGACAATGCCTTCTGCATCACAGATTTGCCTCAATCCTTGTAAGAAATCGTCCTTGCCTACCACCACACCCATATTGCCGACTACAGGCTCAAGAATGATAGCCGCAATTTGCCCTTGATTGGCTTGTACGAGTGTTTTAACGGCTTCTAAGTCATTGAAAGGGGCAGTAAGCGTGTCATTTGCTACGCCTTGCGTTACGCCTGCACTATCAGGTTCGCCCATAGTGATAGCACCACTGCCCGCCGCTATCAGAAAGGAGTCGCCATGTCCATGATAACAGCCCTCAAATTTGATGATTTTGGCGCGTTTTGTATAGCCTCTTGCGGTACGAATCGCGCTCATGGTGGCTTCTGTACCCGAATTGACGAGGCGCACCATCTCTATAGAAGGGACAAGTTCACAAATCAATTCAGCCATTTCGACTTCTTTGCGTGTGGGTGCGCCAAAAGAAAGCGAGTCGCCCAATGCTTGTTGGACTGCTTCAAGAATCATGGCAGGGGCGTGCCCCAATATCATAGGTCCCCAAGAGTTGATGAGGTCAATATAGGGCTTCTCGTCTTCGTCATACAGGTACGCGCCTTGCGCACGTTTGATAAAAATAGGCTTTCCACCCACCGCCCTAAAAGCACGTACAGGAGAGTTTACGCCTCCTGGTATATGTGTCTGGGCGCGTTCAAAAAGTATTTCACTTTGTGTCATAGCAAATTAAAAAGGAAATTATAAGAGGCAGGAATTTCAAATTCAGCACTCATTGTGGTAAGGTTTTGGATTGATTTAGCAAAAGTAACAACGATTTGCTACATTTGCACGTTATATCCTAAAAACTTCCAACAAATATGCGTTTTTCTTTCTTTTGTTTTTTATATCTCTCTATTTTTACCTTGCCTGCGGGGGTAGGCAAGGCGCAAAACTCCAATAACATTATACTCGTGATAGACCCTGGACATGGCGGGGCAGACCCAGGCAAACCCAAAGGTTCTAAAAACATGAAGCACGAGAAAGACATTAACTTAGCAATAGCTTTTCGATTGGGTGAGTACATTCACCACAATTTGCCTGATGTGAAGGTGCTTTATACACGCTCCTCTGATGTAGCGGTTTCGCTACAAGAGCGCGTAGATTTTGCTAATAAACACAATGCGACTTATTTCATAAGTATCCATGCGAACTCCAGCCCAAATGTAGCCGCACATGGCATAGAAGTACATATCCACAGCCACAAGATGCCCGCAAGCGTACAATGGGCAAAAATCATAGAAGACGAATTGGGCAAAAAAGGCAATCGACAGAATAGAGGCACACTTGATGCTAAAGACAGAGGAAAAAATCTTTTTGTAGTCCAACGCCCCAAAATGCCCGCTATTTTGGTAGAAACGGGCTACCTCACGCACCGCGAGGAGGAGCGTTTTTTGAATACAGATGAGGGGCAAGCCATCATAGCTTCGGGGCTTTACAGGGCATTCAAACGATTCACGCAAAGCAAAACTCAAGAGGAGAAACGCGACAAAGTGTATCGAGTGCAAATCATGGCTTCGCAAAAACCTATCTCCATTGATTCAAAGGTTTTTGAAGAATTGGACGACTACAAAGTAGAGGAAATCTACAACCCGAATGGGCGCAATGGCTACAAATACAAGTATGTCATAGGGTTTGAGTATGATGCAGAAGCGGCATGGGCATTGGCACGTAAAGTCCAAAAATTGGGTTATAAAGATGCTTATCCTGTCCCTGAAAAAAATGAGTGAGGCAGTTTTTGGGTTCTCCAAAAATACAAAAAAAAATAAACATTTTGAGTTATATTTGTAATAATTTCATATCCACAGCGTTATATACTGTTAGATGCTGGCACATTCTTTTTTAATTTAATTTTTAGGTTAATTTATTTCAACTGTTTATGAAGCACTATACCCATTTCAAAGGCATAGCATTGATGCTATGCCTATTAACAGGTGTTTGGATAGGGTGGCAAAGATTTTCTGCTACCTTGCCTACCCATTCCACAAACAAAATTACCTTGCCTACGGGCAGGCAAGATGGTGGTGGCTCGAGAAATGAGCTGGCTATATCTATAGGTAGGCAAGAGCCTAACTTGCCTACCCAAGCCACGCCTTCGGGCAGGCAAGGAGTAGACAAAAAAGCACACGCAGTGTTTTTGGCAAAACATCCCTACAACACAAGGGTAAAAAGAAGCAAACAACAAATGCGTGCTATGGGCATTCCTAAAAAAGACCGCCCAGACTATGCCGCAGAGCTTGACTTCATTAAAACCCTCAACCCCGCTACACAGACCGTACCTGCCGATGGCTTGTACAAAGCAAGACAGGCTTATCTCTCAAAACCTAAAAATAAAGCGGCTATCGCGGGCGTGAACTGGACAGAAAGAGGTCCTAACAATGTGGGCGGACGTACACGCGCCTTGATGTTTGACCCCAATGATGCCACAGGCAAAAAAGTGTGGGCGGGTGGTGTAGCAGGCGGACTTTGGTTCAATAACGACATCACTACGAACACTACAGTTTGGCAAAAAGTAAATGACTTTTGGGCAAATATGGCAGTAACGGCTATAGCATTCGACCCTTCGAATACACAAACTATGTATGTAGGTACAGGTGAGGGCTTTGCAGATGGACACCCCTCATTTGTAAG
>JAAFJK010000238.1 GCA_013298105.1 Cytophagales bacterium | reverse complement strand
CCCCACCCAAGCCAAAAACAGGGTATTTCAATCAAAAAGTTCTTTGCGCGGTTTGGGTGGGGGTGAACCCCACCCCTACACCAAAAATATATTCTATAACCTTTCCATTTATTTTTTAGACTTTACTTACGATTTAACTACCAAATACTTACAAACAAAATTCGTAAATCGTAAATCGTAAATCGTAAATCGTAAATCGTAAATCGTAAATCGTAAATCGTAAATCGTAAATTCATTTATGCGATATATATTGGCTATTTTATTGTATGGTTTTGCGTTTGGGGCGAATGCCCAAATACAGATATCAGGCATCTTTTTGCAAGACAGCATCGAGATAGGCTTGCCGATACGCTATGTACTTACTGCAAAACACGCGCCCGAACTCCAGCTTACTTTTCCTGATTCCAGCTATAATTTTGCACCTTTTACGTTTTTGCGCAAAGACTACTTTCCTACCCGCACCGCAGGCAAGGTAAGTGTAGATAGTGTAGTGTATGAGCTACAGACATACGACCTAAAATTAGTCCAAAGGCTCTCCTTGCCTGTTTTTTGGCAAACAGAAGCCGATACATTGAAAGAGCAACGCGCCCAAGCAGACTCGGTTTTTTTGAAAGAACTTGTAAAAGGAGATGCTACAAAACAAAAATTACGCGCCAATGTATCGCTTCAGCCGATTGAAAAAGAATTTAATTATCCTTACCTTTTTGCAGGGATTTTGCTTTTGATTTTGCTTTTAGTGCCGATTTGGTGGATTTTTGGGGGACAGATAATTCGTACCTATCGCTTGTTTCAATTCAGGACAAGACACGCTATCTTTTTGCAAGACTTTGGCAGGCTTTCGAATCGTATCGTATCGCGCAAAGCCTTGGCAGACATAGAACGCGCCTTAGCAGTTTGGAAAAAACACCTCGAACAGATTGAAAATAAGCCTTATACGTCTTATACTTCCAAAGAAATCAGCCAGCTTCTGCGCAACAACGCGCTCTTAGAATCCCTCAAAACGATTGACAAAGCAGTGTATGGGCAAGATGTATCAGATACAATAGAGCAAGATTTGACAGTCTTGCGCAATATCTCCATAGAAAGGTACGAACTCAAACAAGAACAGATGCGCTATGTGGACAAAGTTGTGGAATGAGAATTTTTTTTGGCTCTCTCCAAAATGGTTTTTTCCAAATACCTTCTTGGGCTATGAATGGTACAACGCGCCCAGCTTGTACTTTCTCTTAGCCATTCCGTTACTATTTATCTTGCGGAGAGTTGCCAATTTGCGCCTGCGCCAACGCCTACAAGTGGCTTGGTTGCCAAAACAACTGCATAAAAGGAATATCCGCATCTTGCGTTTTTTGCCTGATTTGCTGATGACATTCGCCCTTGCCTGCCTGATACTGGCTGTGGCACGCCCCCAAAAAGTAAATACGAAGGTCGAGAAAAGTTCAGAAGGTATAGACATTGTGCTGTGTCTTGATGTATCTGAGTCTATGCTTTTAGAGGACTTTCAGCCAAACCGACTCGAAGTAGCCAAAGACGTGGCGAAAAACTTTGTAGATGGACGGCTCTATGACAGGATTGGCTTGGTGGTCTTTTCGGGCGAAGCCTACACTGCCAAACCACTTACTACAGATTACAATTTTTTGAAAGCAGGCATAGACGAAATCACGCCCAACTATGTAGAGGCAAGTGGTACAGCCATAGGCTCTGCCCTTACAGTAGCCACGAATCGTTTGAAAGAATCCAATGCCAAAAGCAAAGTAATCATACTCATCAGTGATGGCGACAATACCGCAGGAAGCATCACGCCCTCTGTAGCCGCTTCTCTCTCGGCTCTTTTTACTATGAAAATCTACACCATTTTGATAGGGCGCGAAGGCGAGGTATTTTATACAGACCGCCAAACAGGAGAGCGGAAAACCACCAAAAATACCATTCAAGAAAAAACATTGCAAGAAATAGCGCACATAGGCGATGGCAAATACTTTCGAACGCCCGACCGCGCCTCACTTGAGGAGGTTTTTCAACGCATCAATCAGTACGAAAAATCCGAAATCAAGGAAAGCAAAAAAATCACGCGCCAAGATTTTTATTATGTCTATCTCACGTGGGGAATGTTTTTTTTGGTAATTGGTATGGTCTTGAAAAGCACTTTTATTAGCAATGTGTTGGAAGATTAGGAACGAGTAGAAAATAAGGTGATAAAGATTTTGTGCGATATTTTGGGTTTAGGTAAGGCGCAATAGAAGCGCAAAGCGGTGTTTTGTAATGATTATTGCAACGAAACATAAGCGCAAAAGATTAACAAAATTAGCAAGTTGTTTTTTACTCGTTCCTCAAGCATTTTTTGCAATAAAGCACTATCTTTGCGCCAATAGATTTTTAATTTCGTACTTCATACCTCTTATTTCAAACCTCTTAGTATGTTTGCTATGTTCGATAATTCTACTATTTTGGTAACAGGCGGTACGGGTTCGTTTGGACAAGAGCTGATAGGCACATTACTTAGGCAATATCCCGCTATCAAACGCCTGACGGTGTTTTCGCGTGATGAACAAAAGCAATACGAAATGTCGCAACGCTATCCGCCCAGCCAACACCCTTGCCTGCGGTACGCTATAGGAGATGTGCGCGACAAAGACCGCCTCCTCCAAATCCTACAAGGCGTGGACATAGTCATACACGCCGCCGCTATCAAGCACGTACATATTGCGGAATACAATCCCTTTGAGTGCATCAAAACCAATATTTTGGGGGCGCAAAATGTCATCGAAGCCAGTATAGCGTGTGGGGTAAAGCACGTAGTCGCGCTCTCTACAGACAAAGCCGCCAATGCCACAGGGCTGTATGGAGCTACCAAACTGTGCGCTGAAAAATTATTTGTAGCCACAAGTTTTACCGAAAATCCCGCCCAGCCCATTTTTTCTGTCGTCCGATATGGCAATGTCGTGGGCGCACGCGGTTCAGTGATTCCGTTTTTTATAGAAAAGCGCAAAGAAGGCATTTTGCCTATCACAAATCCTGACATGACACGCTTCAGCATCACACCTCAAGAAGCGATAGAATTAGTAATTTTTGCGCTAAAAAATGCACTCGGAGGAGAGATATTTGTACCCAAGCTCCCCTCTTATCGCTTACTTGAGGTCGCCAAAGCCATTGCACCAAACATTGAATATGAAATCATAGGTACAAGACCAGGCGAAAAAATACACGAGGAGATGATTATGCCTACAGATGCACCCAACACGATAGAAACAGAAAAGCACTATATCATCGCGCCTACTGAGCCTTACTTTTATACTGAAAACCACCTCGAACGCTACCTTACTCACCACGCAGGCAAGCTCGTCCCCGCTAATTTTGCCTATACTTCAGGCGAAAATACCGATTGGCTGACTGTAGATGACCTCCGCGCCATGATTACGGATTGGGAGGCAAGTTTAAAGAAGATTTAACGGTTTTGGATTTACGATTTACGACTTTTGTTCCTGTTTTCCGTACACTTGTTCCCCTATAAACTCGTGAATCCAAAATCGTAAACCGTAAACCCGTAAATCGTACATGGAAAAACTATTGCCTTGCCTACAAGCCGAAGCCCTAAAGCGCACCTTGAGTGTTAATACGCCTTTTTTGCTCAACGAAGCGGATAAGTTTTACATCTTAGCTACAGGGCAAATACATATTTATACTGTCCGACTACAAGACGCTGAGCCAGTAGGACAGCGGTTCTACTTTGCCAGCGCGGAGGCAGGCAAGTTGCTTTTGCCGATAGCAGACGAAAATGCGCAGTATGGCTTTTGGGCAGATGCCCTCGAGGAGAGCATTTTATACGAATTTACCCAAACCCAATTTGAAGCGTGGCTTCAGCAATCAGACCTCAAAGACACACTTACCCAGCTTTTTGATGAAGCCATAGAATCTATTACAGAAGCACTTGCCGAGAACAGCAATCACCCCAACCAAACTGCACAAGTGCTGGTAGAAGGCAACGAAAAACTGATACTTCGGCAGGGCGAACTCCTCTCTGTACAGCGTGGTGTCGCGTGGGCAAAAGTAAGCGCGAGCAAACTCAATCATTTGCGCTACAACGTCTATACGAACTTTCCTTACATAGATGAAGACGAAAAAGGGGACACGCTTATTCCGCTTACTCGCCATACCTTCCTTGCCTCCGAGCGCAATGTCGGCATCAAATTCTTACGCTCTGCAGAGGCTTTTCAAACCACCTTAGCCTTGCAAGGTTGGAAACTGCTGTACGCACCCATCATTACGCTTGAGCGCAATGAAATCGCTTTGAAGGAAATCCTTGACCAACAACGTTTTGAGCAAAAATACACCCACCAAGTCGCCCAAGTGCAGGCTGTTTTGCAAGAAGCACAAGACATTTTAACTGATTCAAAATCAAATAAATACGCCCAATGGACTGAAGCAACTGATAACCGACTTTTTCAGGCTTGTCAAATAGTAGCGAGTGCGCAAAACATCTCCCTTACCTTGCCTACCGACACGAACGAAACAGACCCGCTCACGTCTATCATGCAGGCATCGCAGGCAAGGTACAGAGAAGTGCTGATTCAGGGGGCGTGGTACAAAAAAGATACAGGCGCGTTACTTGGTTTTGAAGCCAATACAGGCGAGCCTATCGCGCTCATGCCCGCAGGCAGGCAAGGTTATGAAGCCTACAAACCCAAAACCAAAGAAACTTGGATTGTAACACCCGAAAATGCCTCAAAAATAGATAAACTTGCCTACACGCTTTATGCTTCTCTGCCCCACCGCGCCCTTACGCTTTGGGATTTAGTTGATTTTGGACTTTTGGCAGACCGAAAAGCGATATTTTTGCTTTTTGTGATGGCGGGAGGAGCTACATTTTTGGGAATGTTGCTGCCTATCATTACAGAAGTTTTGTTTGATTTTGTGATTCCAAATGCCCGCTATCTTGATGTACTGCACGTAGGATTGGGGCTTTTTATGGCGACTTTGGGCTACTTGCTCTTTAAACTCACTGAAGGCTACGCGCTACTCAGGATAGAAACAAAGTGGGACAGCCGACTGCAGGCGGCAGTTTGGGATAGACTCCTGAACTTGCCTGCCACATTCTTCAAACAATTCACGACAGGCGACCTCGCAGACCGCACAATGGGACTGAATCATATCCGACAAATGCTTTCCGAATCTGTTATCATGGGACTTTTGGGAAGTATTTTTGCGGTTTTGAACATAGGGCTGTTGTTTTACTATAGTGTGCCTTTGGCGTTATTGGTTTTGGGGTTGGTGGCAGTGGAGGTAAGCATTATGTTCGTTTTGGGCAGGTGGCAAATAGCCCACGAAAAAGTAGCACGCGGACACGAAGGCAAGGTGCAAGGCATTATTTTGCAGTTGCTACATGGGGTAGGCAAGTTTCGGGTTACAGGGACAGAAGTCCGCGCTTATACGCATTGGCTCAAGCATTTTACGGCTATGAAGCAAGCCAATTTTCGGACTTTGCAAATCCAAAACCAACAAATGAACCTGAATGCTGTAGTACCTATTTTGGGGGCTATGGTGCTGTATTTTGGTATGAGCTATTTGGGCGAAGCCCGCAAAATGTCCACAGGCGTTTTCCTTGCCTTCTATGCCGCGTATGGCGCATTTATCGGGGCGGTACTGAATGGAAGCCATGCTTTGCTGACGATTTATAGCATTTTGCCTATCTATGAACGTACAAAACCTATCCTGACGGCTTTGCCCGAAACGCACCAAGCGAAGCTAAACGTAGGCAAGCTCAAAGGCAACATAGAAGTAAGTCAAGTCAATTTTCGCTACCAATCTGATGCACCTTTGGTGTTGCAAGACCTGAATCTTAGCCTAAAGGCAGGCGAGTATGTGGCGTTTGTAGGGGCTTCTGGTTCAGGGAAATCAAGCCTCATTCGGTTGCTTTTGGGCTTTGAAAAAGCAGAAAGTGGTACGATATACTTTGATAACCAAGACCTTAGCCAGTTGGACATCAAAGCTATCCGAAGGCAGATAGGGGTAGTTTTGCAAGATGGACAACTTGTACCTGGAGATATTCTCTCAAATATCATAGGTACTTCGCCTCACTTGACTGTAGATGATGCTTGGGAAGCCTGCCGATTGGCGGCACTTGAGGAAGACATCAAGCGTATGCCGATGGGTATGCACACTGTCATCAATGAAGGCGCGACTACCCTCTCTGGCGGACAAAGACAACGGCTTTTGATAGCGCAGGTACTCGTACACAAGCCACGTATTTTGATTTTTGATGAAGCCACAAGTGCGCTCGATAACCGCACACAAGCCACTGTAACCCAAAGTTTGAATAAACTGCAAGCCACGCGCATAGTCATCGCGCACCGCCTCAGCACTATCCAAGACGTAGATAAAATCATTGTTTTTGACAAAGGACGTATCGTTCAGCAAGGCACTTTTGCGGAGCTGATGGCAGTCGAGGGTGTTTTTAAGCTACTTGCCATGAGGCAGATATAAAGAAAGCCTCCTAACTTCAATATTTTTTTTGCAAATCTTTTGAAAACGTTTGTTAAATGTACTAACTTTGCGCCTACGTACAGGACTTATACGGAAAGTTCAATTTTTTATACAAAAAATCCAATAATATGGCATATTTAGAACCCGCCCCCATTCACGACAAGGAGAATCCCTTAGACTCTATGATGTCCCGCTTCAATGAAGCTACCCGCATATTGGGCATCACAGACGAAATGTATCAGATATTGAAAGTGCCTTTGCGTCAAGTAGTAGTAGGATTGCCTGTGAGTATGGACGATGGGACTATCAAGGTTTTTGAAGGCTACCGCGTAATTCACTCCACGATACTGGGTCCTTCAAAAGGTGGTATCCGTTTTGATATGGGCGTAACCCTGAACGAAGTGCAAGCACTCGCGGCATGGATGACGTGGAAATGTGCGGTAGTCGATATTCCATACGGAGGCGCAAAAGGTGGGATTGCCTGCAATCCTCGCACTATGTCATCTGGAGAACTTGAGCGACTGATGCGGTCTTATACCCAATCTATGTTAGATGTATTCGGACCTGATAGAGATATTCCTGCCCCCGATATGGGTACGGGTCCCCGCGAAATGGCGTGGCTCATGGACGAATATTCTAAAGCAAAAGGCATGACCACACCCGCAGTCGTTACAGGCAAACCCCTCGTATTGGGAGGTTCGCTTGGGCGCGTAGAAGCTACAGGGCGTGGCGTAATGGTATGCGCTTTGGCAGGTATGGAAAAATTGCGCATCAATCCCTACAAAGCTACTTGTGCAGTACAAGGGTTTGGCAATGTAGGCTCACACGCCGCTTTCCTACTCCAAGAACGTGGCGTAACGATAGTAGCCGTAAGTGATGTATCGGGTGCATATCACAACCCACAAGGCATTGACATTGAAGATGCTATGCGCTATGCAGAGCAAAATAAACGCAGTCTTGAAGGCTATCCACACGCTGAAAAAATCACGAACGAAGAACTCCTTGCCTTGCCTGTAGATATACTCGTGCCTGCCGCCAAAGAAGACGTTATCACAGAAGAAAACGTACACAATATCAAAGCAAAAATGATAGTAGAAGGTGCAAACGGACCCACAGTAGCGGGTGCAGACAAGGTCATCAACGAAAAAGGCATCTTAGCTGTGCCTGACATCTTGGCGAATGCGGGTGGCGTTACGGTTTCTTATTTTGAATGGGTACAAAACCGTTTGGGATACAAGTGGACACTTGAGCGCATCGAACGCCGCAGCGACCGCATTATGCGTGATGCTTTTGAGAAAGTCTATCAGACTGCCCAGCAATATCAGGTTTCTTTGCGCATTGCGGCATACATAGTAGCGATTGATAAAGTTTCCCAAACTTATAAATTCAGAGGGGGATATTAAAACATTTAACATTTATCAGGGAACATTTAACAGAAAACATTTATCAAGGAACATTTAACAGGATATATTTAACTTTTTTTATAAAATGCTGATAATAAATAAATTATCTTTGATAAACGTCCCTTGATAAATGTTTCTTGCTACTTGATAAATGTTAAATGTTCCCTGATAAATGTTAAATGAAAACAATCTCTGTCGGGCGTTCGCCTGAAAATGACCTGATAGTCCAAGATGTACTGGTGTCTTCAAAACATCTTTTGATAACCCAAGACCACGAAGGGATTTATTGGATAGAAGACCTGAACTCTACCAACGGCACGTGGGTAGGCAAGGAATTTTTGCGCGAAGGCAGACAAGTCATCACACTCGATACGATACTCAAAATAGGCGATACTGTGCTTGTTTGGCAACCCTATTTCTTGTCCTTGCCTGCCCAACCTCAAGAAGTTACACCCTTACCTGCCCAACCGAAACCTGAAGAAATTACTTCGCCCTTGCCTGCCCCAACAGCCGAAAACTTTTCCGAGTCGCATGAGCAGGCAAGTATTACGCGCATATTGTATTGGACAGCTATAGGCATGGGTGCGTTTTTTGTGTTCTTGGTGCTATTTTGGTATATGGGCTATGTAAAAAAACCGTAATAACATTTAACATTCAACATTTAACATTCAACATTTAACATTCAACATTTAACATTTAAC
>JAAFJK010000691.1 GCA_013298105.1 Cytophagales bacterium | reverse complement strand
TATTTTGCAGATGATAAAAGGGCAGATTGAGATTTATCTTTCGTTGCAAAATAAAGCCGAACAAAGTGCTGAAGCTATGATGGTGCAAGATGACAGACTGCTCACAGGGCTTCGTGATGTCCAAAATCGCTATGACCAATACCTGCACTCTGCCCAAAAGTCCGTCCACCGCGACCAACTCCGCCTTTCTGACTTTCAAACAAACCTCAAAAAAGAACAAAAAATAGTCGAGAGGCTCGTCATAGCATTGGCAGACAACACACGCTTGCGCGAAAAAATAAGCCAAGCACTCCACAAAGATTGGGTATATTGGCTGGCTCGCAAAAAACACGAAGCCAAGATAGAGGCTCGAAAAAAACAAAAATAACGGTATTTTTGGACACCTTGCCTACCCAAACCGCAAACGTTTGTTTATTTTTTCTTGAAAAAGTACAGTTTTTCAGTAAATTATTTCTATTTTTGTTACGAAATGATAAACAAATCATTTCCTAACCTTGTTACATTTTTTAAAAAATAAAATAATTTTATGAAACATCTTTTTACAAAACTTCTGGCGGTTTTAGGTTTTGTTTTTTGCCTCTCCTCTCCAATCAAAGGACAAAATATTTTTTCAGGCGAGCCTGTGCAAGTTGTAGGGCAGATGCAAGGATATAGCACAACTGCAAGTGCAAACAGTACCTTTAGAAGGGTAAGTATAGCGTCAGGTACCCCTACAGACGGACGCGGACAATGGGTAAAAACCTATAACGTACAATCTTCTGGTGGGGATTTTACACCTATTAACATGACAGGAGGAGGGAGTAACGGTTTTTTGTTTATTTCAGGTCCTTCTTCAGGTGGAAGTTGTGGAGGAAGATACAACAACAGATGGGTTTTTTCGGGAGTAGGTTCAGGAAGTGTGAACGCTGTCAATACAATTTCAACCTACAGCAACTCGTGTGCAGGTACGGACATGGGACTGAATATGAATACAGCAGGACGTTATACATTTGTTTTCAATGATGTAGGTTACACAGGTACAAATGCAAGGTACTATGTAGCACGCACAGACAACGCACCCGTTACAGTCAGTCGCGCCTCAGAAACTCTCAATGCAGACAGAACAGCGACTATTGCTATTACAACCTCAGCTACACCCTCTACAGGTGAGAACGTATATGTGAGATATACTACAGGAACAGATTTTTCATCTTCAACTACCATAGTGCAAGCTGGAGGCTCATCAACTACTTGGAGTGCCACTATACCAGCACTCAGCGCACCAAACACTATAAGATATTATATATTCACTTCTACAAGGTCGTTAGCAAGCCTAAATGGAGATACTGAGATCAATAAATCATTGTCTTGTATCAACTATGATGACAATGCAAATGCAAACTATTCTTACGACTACAATGTAACCTCAACCACAAGTGGAAATTTTAGTGGAGCTATTTGGAACAAAACACCCTTTGATGGAGGTGCATATATCATAGCCGCAGGACATACTGTAACCCTCGATGTAGCCAAAACAATTAGCACGTTATTGATAAGCGCGGGAGGAGGTACATTCAATGGTTCTTCAAACACTTTAAGTATTATGTCAGGCGGAAATCTTACCATACAATCAGGCGGAGTTTTTAACGCAAATACAGGTACTGTCAATTTTTTAGGTACAGCTACTACATCTACTACAAGTTTTAGAAATATTCAAATAAACGGAAATGTCAATATAGCAGGTAGTGTTGTAAATGAAACATTACAAATAAATGACGGTGGATTTATGAGTGGCAGTGCGCCAGTCTATACAGCCACAACTACCCTGATATACAATCGTTCAAATCTCAGTGATTTCAATGTAACAAATGAGTGGACAAGTAATGGCACAAGTCCTGCGGCAGGTATTCCACAAAATGTAACTCTTATCAATACATCTGGCTCAGGCAATTTTAATCTTAACCTACCTGCTGGGAATAGAGGAATGGCAGGATTGCTTACGATTGGTGCAAACACTACTTTTATATGTAATGGTGCATCAAACAATGATTTTTTTATAGCAGGAAATATTATCAACAATGGTACATTTAACGGAAATGGTAGATTGACTACATTCAATGGTGCTTCGCCACAAATTATATCAGGTAGTGGCACATCTAATTTTTCCCTTGTTACTATAAATAATAACACTGAATATCGTAAGAATATAAATATTTCAAACCTTACCATAGCTTCAGGCAAAACCCTCACTGTAGAGGCTGGGCAGGCAAGGACATTGACACTTACAGGCACATTCACAAATAATGGCACAGCGAACGCCTCTTTTGTACCAAATGTAGGCAAGGTAGTCCTTTCAGGGACAGGCAATAGCATCACAGGCAATGGGGTAACGTTTTATGACTTAGATTTGGCGGGTTCAGGCAGTAGAAATTTAGACCTCGTA
>JAAFJK010000744.1 GCA_013298105.1 Cytophagales bacterium | reverse complement strand
AATGCCTTGTCATTGAAATCCACATGAAAGGCTTGCGCATACACATCTGCCAAATACCAATTTTTCGGATTGCCTAATTTTTTGGCTGTTACCTTGTTTTCCTCGCGTATAAGCTCGTAAGCCTCGTCTTGGTTTGTGGTCGAAACTATCAAAGGCGAATGTGTAGCTATATAAAAAGTAGTTTTTGGAAAAAACTTTTTCAGCAAAGGAATAATTTTGTATTGCCATTTAGCGTGCAAATGTGATTCTATCTCATCTATAAAAACCACCCCTTCAGTATTGCGTATATCTGTTTCGCCTATCATGCCTATCCAACCGCCATAGCCTGCTATGATTTCTTGAAATATTTTGAGAATAGATACATAGCCTGTCGAGAGATTTTCTATTGAAACGCCTCTTAAGTATAACTTTCCTTCAGAAAAAGAAAAGTTTTTCAAGCGGTTTTCTTTTTGGTGCAGTTCTGTTTTGAGTTTGTCATCAAGCATTTCCATCAAATCTAAAACCGCCTCTACTTCGTGTAGGCGCGTTTCGCTTTGCTGTACAAATTCAGGATTTATAAGCAAACGAGCTGAAAACCAATCTATTAAAGAGGTATCTTCTACAGTTTCACGTTGAAAGCTTTGATAGGTTTTATTTACAGAATCAGCAAACCTTTCTGCCATGTTTCCTAAAAATCTTGCATTTTTTTTATCTATATTTTTAGTATAACCTCTATTCTTAGGAGAAATAAAAATAAATGGATAGTCAAATTTATGTCCTATTTTGTAATGTTCTATCTTGCTTATTTGTGCTACAGTCCAAGAAGAATCACTTTTTAAATTTGAATTTTGAATCCAAATTTTTTCAGGAACAAAAAAGTAACTATCAACTATTTTTGTATGAACACTCACATTATAAAATGCTCTTTCATAGCTATTCTTTTGGGGTATAATATTTAAATTATGAAATATTGAACTGTCTAAAAACAACGTTTTTGCCATATTCTCCAACAACTGTGTCTTTCCACAGCCATTTTCTCCAATAAAGCAATACACGCGCTTATCAGGCTCGAGATTGATGTCAAAATCAAGATTGGCTATCGTGCCTTCGGCTTTGAATTGATGTATCATAATGCAAAGATACTCTTTTTTATTTGCAACAAAATACTTTTTCCACATATTTTAGTGTGGTTTATGAGGACGCGAACTCAAAAATAAAGGCATAAAAAACTGTTATTTTCTGTTCTTTGGGACAAGAGGCTAAATAATTTTGTTATCTTTGCGTTCTAAATATTTTTTAGCTTTTCAAAAATATGGCAAAATACGAAAAAGCCAACAGTGAAAAGGTTTTTGAAGGGCGTACCCTTCGCAAACTGTATGCTTTTATTCAACCCTATAGAAGTCGTTTTTTTACACTTGTTGCCCTTACTATCTTTTTGGGGTTGATAGGCTCTGTGCGCCCCTATTTGGTCGAATATACCATCAACAACATGGTCATGCGCAATGACTATCAGGGGCTTATAGTCTTTACGTGGATTGGGGTGGCGATTTTGCTTTTTCATGCGTATCTTCAATATTTTCATACCTATCTTTCGGGCTGGCTGGGGCAGAGCGTAGTGCGCGATATTCGGGTAGCTTTGTATGCGCACCTTTCGCATTTGAGGCTGAAGTTTTATGACAATACGCCCATCGGAAGGCTCGTAACCCGCAATATAGGCGACATAGAAACGGTATCAAGCGTATTCACAGAAGGCATCGCGGCACTGATAGGCGATTTGCTGACGATAGTTTTTATTTTGCTGTTCATGTTCTTGACGCACTGGAAGCTCACGCTTGTTAGTTTGGCATTGATTCCTTTCCTGCTACTCAGCACATGGATTTTTAAAAACAGTGTAAAAAAAGCCTTTGACGAAACGCGCGTAGCGGTAGCCAATTTGAATACTTTTGTCCAAGAACACATCACAGGCATGAGTGTGGTACAGCTTTTTCACCAAGAGCAAAACGAGATGCGCAAGTTCCAAGACCTGAACCGCGAACACCGCAGGGCTAACTTGAAAGCTGTCATGTACTATTCTATTTATTTTCCTGTAGCTGAAGTCATAGCGGCAGGCGGTACAGGGCTACTGGTGTGGTATGGGGCGCAAGAAGTCTTGCAAGACGAGATAACGCTGGGTACGTTGATAGCGTTTATCATGTATATTTCGCTATTTTTCAGACCTATTCGAATGATTGCTGATAGGTTCAATACCATTCAGCTCGGTATCGTAAGTACCAATAGGATTTTGAAACTGCTTGAAAGTCAAGAATTTATACCCAACGAAGGCACACTCAAACCTACCGCTTTGGCAGGCAAGGTAAAATTTGAAAATGTTTGGTTTGCCTACAACGAAGAAAACTATATCCTCAAAAATATTTCTTTTGAAGTCCAAGAAGGCGAAACTGTCGCGCTGGTAGGGGCTACAGGGGCAGGCAAGTCAAGTGTCATCAACCTTTTGAGCCGTTTTTATGAAATCAACAAAGGCACAATTCAGCTTGATGACCAAAACCTAAATGATTACGAACTTTCATGGCTTAGGACGCATATTGGGGTGGTTTTGCAAGATGTATTTTTGTTTTCAGATACGATTTTGAACAATATCACGCTCGGCAATCCTGACATCACGCTTGAGCAAGTCAAAGAAGCCTCCGCCTTAGTGGGTGCAGATAAATTCATAGAAAAACTCGAGGGCGGCTATCTCTACAATGTGCAAGAACGTGGCGCAACACTCTCTGTAGGGCAACGCCAAATGATTTCTTTTGTCCGCGCGATGGTCTATAATCCGCGTATCATTGTGCTGGATGAAGCAACTTCTTCTGTAGATACCGAAACGGAGGAACTTATCCAAGAAGCCATCGCCAAGCTCATGAAAGGCAGAACAGCTATAGTAATAGCCCACCGCCTTTCTACTATCCGCGCAGCTGACAAAATATTGGTGCTGAATAAAGGCGAAATCGTAGAACAAGGTACACACACAGAACTCCTCGCTACCACCAACGGCTATTATGCAAATTTGCACAAAATGCAATATAAGATGATGATTTAAAATGTCTGGCTCTTCGAAAGTTATTGCGGAGGCAAAACTGTAGAACAGGCTTCCAGCCTGTTTATGACTTGAAAACGACAGGCGAGAAGCCTGTGCTACAGCCTGTTCTGTAATAACTTTCTAAGAACCAAAATTACAAAAAGCCCCTTCTGGGGCTTTTTTATTTATTGGGCAAAATAAATTTAAACTTGCCTGCCCAAAATACAATAAACTTACTTGTTTTTTTTATTTTTGTGAAAATAAGTAACGATATTTTTTTTCGGTTTGACAACCACAAGCGGATTGCCAAGCAAAAAAAACGATTTCGTACCTCGTACTTCAAACCTCAACCCTCAAACTTCCAATATGGCACACCTCACTCAAGCCCAAGAATCCCGCAATGCCATTGAGCGTCTTTATGTAGAGATGCGTCATATCGTCTATAGAGGCGCGTACCGCCTGAACGGTATTTCTGGCAAAGCCTTGCGAGATATGCTCCTCACGCTCAGTCCTGAGATATACGGCTCTATGAAAGACATAGAAAAAGTAGAACTCGATGGACTTGCCTACGTCATAGAGCGATTGCCGAAAGGCATCGAGGAGTGCCGATTCATCAAATTGATTTCAGAAGAAGGATATTTGAACTCCTCTTTTGAGGTACTCATACCGCCTAAGCGTATGCGCAACTGCTACCGCATAGACAAAGAGCGAATGTCTATAGAGGTTACAAGGGGCAGAAGCGAGATTTATGACATTCTTACGCACCTTACTTTTCTGAACAATGAAGCCGAGAAAATCCGCAGACGCGCCTTTGATGACAAAGGGCAGAAAGTCCGCGAATGGATAAAACTCGAAGAAATCGTAACAGGACAAATCAAGATAAGCGAGGAAAATCAAGAACGCGCCATCGCGTATCTTAGTACGATTTTGGGGCGCACCTTTGCCGAAACGCACCACGCCTTCAAACGCTTTGCAGGAGATGACAACAATAAGGGACTTTTTCATGTCGTTTATTGGCTGGGGAAAATATCCGCAGAGGCTGAATTTGAGCAAAAAGAGCGCGAAATTAGCTTCTCTCCTACCCTCCGCGAAAGGCTTGGAAGACATATCTATGGCGAGAAATGGGCGCAAAATATCAAAAACGCGCTTGTAACAAGTAACCTGCACACGCGCCCTGTGCATATCATCAGCGCGAATCCGCACAGTGTTATGAATAGCCTGTATGCCTTTCCTGCCCTGCAAGACGTGATGACTGAAAAGCCCGAAACATTGGAGGAACTCATGATGCTCATGCGCCAACCGAATCATAAGTCTTGGCAGGCAAAAGTAGAGCAGTACGCCCTTCAAAATGGTATGCAGATACTGAAAGATAACATGACAAATTTGGTTGTCCAAATATTTGATACTGCCCAAATAGACCTCACTGCCTTGCCTGCCGAAGTGGATTGTAAAGCAGAATTTATGGAAAAGACAAAGCCTGTACTGATAGTGATGGATTATGCTTTTGGTGAACAAGCCTTCGAGACTATGGACGAGCTTTTGAAACCCATACAAACAAACGGAAGCGAGCTAAAAATGCCTGTAGCTTCTATTTCTATCATGGGCAAAGCAGGCATACTTTGCGGCGAAAAAGGCGACATCATGATACCTGATGCGCACGTATTTGAAGGAACTGCCGACAATTATCCCTTTAAAAATGATTTTAAGAAAAAAGACTTTGAAGGAGAAGGAGTGGGTGTTTTTGAAGGGGCAATGATTACGGTATTGGGTACTTCTTTGCAAAACCGCGATATTTTGGAATATTTCAAAGATTCGTCTTGGCAGGCTATTGGGCTGGAGATGGAGGGAGCGCATTACCAAAAAGCTATCCAATCGCAGTCGCGCATACGCGGAAATATTAAGCGTGATGTAGTCTTAAGGTATGCTTATTATGCCTCCGATAATCCCTTGCTCACAGGTAGCACACTGGCATCTGGTAGTCTGGGCGCAGTAGGCGTGAAGCCCACTTACCTCATCACGTGCAAAATTTTGAGTAAGATTTTTGTGGGATAGAGGCATTTAACAGGGAACATTTAACAGGGAACATTTAACAGGGAACATTTAGCAGGGAACATTTAACAAGGAACATTTAACATTTAGCAGGGAACATTTAACAGGGAACATTTAACATTTAGCAGGGAACATTTAACAGGGAACATTTAACATTTAGCAGGCAACACTTGTAAAATATAAATTACTTCAGACTACTGTACAATTTGTTATTTCATATTTTTTATTTTTAACGTTGTCAATGGTCGAAGACCTTGACAAGCGTTGAAAATAAAAAATAATCGGCTTATTTTTCTTTTTTTGCACGCTTGTCAAGGTTTGCAACCATTGACAACGTACAAAAAAAGAAAAATAGTTTTATATTTTTTTCGCTTTTTAGTAATTTTAGGGGCTTAAATTGAAATTGTACAGTGGTCTGTAAAAAGTTATAAAAAACACCCTTCCAAAAAAGGATGTTTTTTTATAACTTACTTCGAGAAAGGATTGTGGTTATTGTGCTTTTGAAGCAGGGGCAGGTAAGCATTTTCCATACTGTGGTCGCCTATCAAGTCGCCTTTGAGCAAATTTTTGAACACTTCTAAAGTGCCATTT
>JAAFJK010000153.1 GCA_013298105.1 Cytophagales bacterium | reverse complement strand
ATAGCCAAGTGATTAGGTTTTATTGCTTGTATAGGAAAATAAAATATTTAACTTAAGCCGTAAAAGTAAATGCTTTTTTTGAAAAAAACAATTTTTTTGTAGGTTTGAAACAAATAAATTTTAGGAGCTAAAAATTTCTCTTACCGCTTTCAAGAAAGGCAACGAAGGAACAGAATACATGATTTTTAGGTCTTCCCAAAAGGTAGTTTCATCATCTAAAAACCGTAAAATACGGCTTACAGGGTGTTTTTTGAAAAGGGTTTCAAAGATTTGGCTACCCTGTAATCGATTTCTGTCAAGTACATTCAGCAATACATGGTCATATAACTGAAATTGAAAAGGGCGAGGCGCAACATCGAGCGGGTGTCCATGTGTGCAGAGGGAGGCAAGGAGTTTTTGGGTGTGTTTTTGGATATTTTGAAACGTAAAACCTGTACTTGCTTTTGTAGCCCCACCCGCACTGCCGATATTTATCACAAAACTGCCTTGTTTTTTGGGGAAAGTTTGGGTACTCATGGGTATTACCCCAAATTCTTCTTCCGTTATTTCATATTCTACAGCTTGGAGTCCCCATGTATTTTGGATATACGCCACGAGGGTAGGCAAGTACGCACTTTCGGGCATCACTTGCCTACCAAACACCGTAAACTCTACCAACATCGGGAGCGGGGCAGGCAAGCTATTGAATATCCATTGTCCTTTGTAGGGCTTATCCGCGTGTACTATCGCCCCTTGAGTCGTATTTTCTATGTGAGAGATGTGTGCTTGTACCCAATCTACGTTTGGATTTTGGGCTAATAGCGCACGCGCCCACGCATAAAAATCTGCCCCACGTATCATCTGATAGCGGTAGGGCGTGATGTCAAGCCTTAGATTTGTGTCATGTGTCTGGACATGGATATGATGCCATGCTTTTTGGGCTATCGCATCATATACAGAAGGCGTAGCTGTCCAGTAGCACCAAGTTCTGTCGTTTTGGCGTTTGGCATCTTGGTCTATGAGCAAAATTTTTTTATCGCGGAGGTGTGTATGCTGAAGTGCGCAGGCAAGGCTCAAACTCGCGCAACCCGCCCCTGCGAATATATAGTCATAGTCTTGCATAGCTTTTACAACTCGTCTGAGTTATCAAATGTTTCGGTTATCATCTCTGCAAGTTGTTCTAAATAATGCTGGTCTATCTCCGAAAAATCGGCTAATACATCACTGTCTATGTCCAATACCATACAAACACCTTGCCTGCCTCTGTCAAAAATAGGCACGACAATCTCTGACTTTGAAGCAGAACTACAGGCAATATGCCCTTGAAATTGCTCCACATCAGGTACAAGCATTGTTTTACGCTCTGTATAGCACGCCCCACAAACGCCTTTATGAAAAGGTATGCGCGTACACGCAAGCGTACCCTGAAAAGGTCCCAGCACAAGCATATCTTGGCGGACGATATAAAATCCTACCCAAAAAAAGCCAAAAGTTTCCTTTAGTACAGCCGTAATATTGGCAAGATTCGCTATAGTATCAGTTTCAGCACTTACCAACGCTTGAATTTGAGGCAAAATAGCCTTATACTTTTCGGCGCGGTCTTCAGTAAGTGGTATATTTAAAGTTTCAGCCATAAAATTCTAATTATCAAATTAAATCGTCCATCCCTTATTTTCTTGAGCCTAAGAAAACAGTCAAATAACCACCTATCATGTATTGTTTATTTTTGATACTTGGTCCCATACCGACTGCTTCGGGCGCAAGTATGCGCGGTGCGCGCGCAAAAAGCTCACTTGTAAAGCCTACTTCTACACCCGTAATATTGTTCCTAAATTCGCCAAACTCAAGGGTTATGCCTCCTTTCACAAAAAGTGCAGGAATAATTTTTGCTTCTCTTGCCCCTTCAAAAATACCAGCCGTACCTTCTATGTTTCTCCAGTCATTGGTAGGTAAGTAGGGTTGTGTAGTAACCACTTGAGAAGACGCGGCTTTATAATTGATATAATAAGGCACTTCTACTCCAAGGCTCGGACCCACCGCTATATTTGCCATGACCTGTATGCTCTCCTCTGGGGCTTTGCGGAATATCAGCCGCTCTATCCCATAAGTGGGACGAACTGAATACAAATAATTTTGTTTGCCAAAAATAAATCTATTTGTACCATTGTTTGTGATACGGATTTCTTGAGGGTGCTTGATGGCTACTACTTCCAATGCAAAGGCAGTATAAGTACCTCGTTTTTGGATTCGGGTATATTTTATATTTGCGCCGCCGATAGTTCCGCCATTGGTATTGAAGTTAATACCATAGATGATTGAACTTGTATGTTCGTCTTCCTCATTCGTCTGGGCTATCAGCACGAAGGGATATAGAAATAAAAAACAAAAAAGGATTTTTTTCATAGACTGTGGTTATAATTCTTTAAAGTAAATCATCTTGTGCTTGTATCATTACATCGAAATTTCCTGCCCCTACTGTGCGGTTAAGCGTTTGAATGACAAATTCAGGATTGTCATGAGGACCTGACATATAAAATGGCTTGCCATTTTTACCAAATTCAATCTCATCGATTTCATCTGTAATACAATCTTCATTCAAAAAATGTTTTGTAATCCCAAAATCCTTGTGTGGCTTGAAGCCCAACTCTTCAGCATAATCTATAGCACCAAAGATAAGGTTATGGGCATCACTGTTATCTGCTAAGTGATATTCTGCATCACCATACATAGAGAATATAGAGTCTGCAAATTCGCGCAACTCAGCTTGGGTAACTGCAAAACGCCACATAGTGTCTTTCAAGCCCAAACAAAAAATATCTAATAAGTAAGTAGCGACACAAAACTTCCCACTGGGCATTTCGCGCGTTACCAATACAGTGGTCATACCCATTTCAGTAGGAGGCATATCACTCATGTAACATTCCATGTCTAACTTTTGTAGATTTTTCTGAATGTACGTAACAGGTGATACTTGTTGTTGGTTGTTTTGATTTTTTTTCATGTCGTTTGAAAGTGTTTGGTACAAAATTAAATCAATCCCGCTTTTTTCAACAAAGCTTGGGGGGAAGGCTTCTGCCCTCTGAAACGCTCATAAAGCGTCATAGGTGGTTCGCTTCCACCTTTGCTTAAGATGTTTTCGGCTAAACTTTGGGCAGTCGCTTTGTCAAAAACGCCCCTTTCCTCAAACAACTCAAAAGCATCGGCTTCCAGCACTTCTGCCCACTTGTAGCTGTAGTATCCTGCCGCATATCCGCCTTGAAAAATATGCGAAAAAGCCGTACTTGTAAGCGTATCGGCTACGGCAGGCAAGCCCACTTGGGTAGGGGCAATGGCTTCGCGCTCAAACGCTACCACATCTTGTATATTTTCGGGATTTTGGCTGTGCCAAGCCATATCCAAAAGCCCAAAACTCAACTGCCTCATGGTCATGTAACCTTCTTGAAAAATGCGTGATTCGCGGATTTTTTTCAAATATTCGGCAGGGATAGGCTCGCCTGTTTCATAATGACGTGCAAAGGTATTAAGCGATTCTTGAGCATAGCC
>JAAFJK010000080.1 GCA_013298105.1 Cytophagales bacterium | reverse complement strand
TTTTGTCCAAATTTCTTGATAGCTTCATTGATTTGGTCTTTTTTGGCTTTGCTGAATAGGCTGGCTACTTGAGTATAAATGGCTTTGCGTTGCTCACAAAGTCGTTCTGCATTGAGGTTCAATATATCTATAGCACTCAGTACAGCTTGCTGAACGGGCGTAAGTTTTCTGTAATTGTCTTGGCACTTTCGGATAGTGCGAAACTCTCCTGCGGGGACTATCTCTCCGAGCGTATTGTATCTGAAATAATCTGCACAATTTTCGTCTGCTATGTATTTGGGTATGAGGTCAGTGCCTTTTTTGATGTAGCAATGTTGATGAAGGGGCGGTAAGTTGTTCGAATAATTGCAGGCAAGGTACAGGTTGGTGTATTGCAGGGCTTCGTCTTCGGCAGGCACAAACTGCACGAGCCGAGCCGTATCTGCCGTTATTTCGCTTTGGCAATAACAGCAAAGACAGCCTTGGTCTTGCATCAGGGCGTTGAATATATCTTGCACGACGTGGGGAGGCAAGGACTCAAAAGTAGGTATAAAATTTTTGACTTGAATACTCTTGAAGGTGGTGAGAGATTGTGGCTCTTTGCTTTTTTTGATATGACGCATGAGATTTACGATTTTTTGATTTACGATTTGCGATTTTTCCTTACTGTATTATTTTTAATTACACATAAATCATCTTGCTTGCACACTACAACTTACGAAAACAATACCATGTGGGTTTTTGATTGACAGAAGGCAGACAGTTGAAGATTGATAAAATCTAAAATCGCCATTCTAAAATCGTCATTTTAAAAATCGTCCAATCCAAATTCTTTAAAATTCAGGAGTACATCGGCGCGTGCGAGTTCGGGGTCATCTTTGCCTATGATGCTCTCGAGCTGTTTGCGGGCTTCTAAGCCAAGTTCGTTTGCGCCTTCGTTGCGGTCTATAAGTTCAAAATAATCATCTAAAAGCGTTTGTACAAAAGCGGGGCGGTCGGGAACTTGCATGGCATTTTTTAAGATGTCGCTGGCAGTCCTGCCATAAGTATTGACGGTATTGTAGGCTTTGCCCTCGTGCATCGTGATGACAGAGTCTTCTGCCGAACCCAAAATCATAGGCGAGTGCGTAGAAGTGATAAACTGCAAATTGGGGAAAGTTTCGCGCAAATTTTTGGCGACTTGTCCCTGCCAAGCGGGGTGCAAATGCAAATCAAGCTCATCAATCAAAATAATACCTTCGGCTTTGTTGCATACATCGAGGCGTTGGTGTGGATTTAGCAAAATACAACGGAGGGCAATGTCTGCCACCATAGCCAGCATATTGCGCACGCCATCACTGAGGTAATGAAAAGGAAGTTTGCGCCCATCTGTGAACTCGAGTATCAATTCTTTGCGATTGAAGTCAAAATAAATCCCACTACAGCCCACCAAGCACTTGCTTACGGCATTGCGGACTACCTCAAGCCCTACAGAGTCTGCCCTTCGCTGCAGGACTACAGTTTCTTCTTTCTCAAACCATCTTGTAAAAAATTTATTGTTTGAAGTGGCTTGCAACCCATTGTAATAGCCATCTTGGAGGCGTGAGCCTTTTATTTTGGAGCTTTCTTGGTGTTCTTTGCGCTCTTTCCAAAGTCGCTCTGTAGAGTAGTAGGCAAGTACAGGCAAATCTACTGCCTCGCCTGCCCTTACGCGCTCTTGCATATCTTTGGCTATGTTTTTGATGCTGGTAGCTTTGGCAAAAGTGGTCTTATTTTTCGGACCTGTAAGTTCGCGTAGCCACGATATTTCTTGTCCACCGAGTGTTCCCCACGCTTCTATCTCTACAGGGAACTGTTCGTTGAGGTCGTATTCTGTATTCGTAATGCGTATATCGTCTGGTTGAATGCCTCTGTTTTCTGCATAGTCAATGCCCAAAAAAAACGAGCCGATGGCTACTGTAAGTGCCTCTAAGATAGCTGTTTTGCCTATGCCGTTGTTGCCAATGATGACATTGAAGCGGGGGTGAAAATCTATCTCCATATCGGCATACGCACGAAAATTGCGGAGGCGCATTTTTTCTATTTTCATCTGTTCGGAAGTGTGGGTAAGAAAAGGGCTTTTTTGAAAGAACAAAAATAGCTTTTTTTTTTGAAAAAAGCGCAACAGGGCAAAAGAAATAATTATAGCTTTTTTTTTGAAAAAAGCGCAATAGGGCAGAAGAAATAATTATAGCTTTTTTTTTGAAAAAACTAACATATTAGACAAAATAACTTTTTTCAAAAAAAGTAATATACAGGCAGGCAAGAACAACACGCCCAAAATTGGCATTTTACGCAAAATTATCTATTTTTGCGAAAAAAAAGCGTGAAAAAAATACTATTTTGTGTCGCCCTGTTCTTATTTTTAGTCCCTCGCACATGGGCGCAAATCCTTGATGACAGCACCAAGCAAGTCTATAGTGCCAAAACTACGCTATATTTCCAAGAATCAGACCTGAAGCTTCGCCCTGTAGATACGACTTTAACAAATATTCATCACTATACCGCCTCTCAGCGCACACGCTATCTTTCGCAAGATTTGGGCGTGTTTTGTACGCCTGTACGCCCGCTTTTTTATCAAAGTCCAAGCCGAATAGGTACAAGATTGGGCTTGGATACATACAGCTTATATGCCTTTTCGTCTGCCGAGATGCGGTATTTTGATACCAAATCTCCTTTCCTACAGGCACGCTATGTGCAAGGGATATTGGGCGACCAGTCCATTGATATTTTTTTTACACGAAGCATCAAAAAAGCATGGAACATAGGACTGCACTATGTCCGCGAAAACTCTAACCGACAATATGGCACGACCTCGCCCCGCGACCCTCAAGCGGATTTAATCCGATTTTGCGCTCCTGTACGCTACGAAGGCAAGAAAAAACGCTATTTGGCTTTGTTTCATTTCAGCACTTTGAATCATCAGGGACATGAAACAGGAGGCGCGACAAGTGCGGCAGGCAAGACAAATGACAGTATTTTTATTCCGCGTTTTTCGCAAGCCATCTTGAAAAGTACGCCGCGCTCGTGGCAAACCCAAAATACGCTTTATCTCTACCAACAATACAGGGTAGATAGTGCATTTACAGTCTTTACGCGATGGAAAGCCTATTGGCAACGCGATAACTATACAGAACGCGATACAAGCAACCATGCTTTTTATCCCATCGAGAATTTTGAGCCAAGTGTGAGGTATTATTACCGCTATCCGAATATAGGCGAAGATATACGCTACCGCGACTATGCACAAGAAAGTGGCATCAAAGGCAAATGGAAAGGATTTGTGTATGAGGCATTTTTGCGCTCCCGCTATTTTGTGTATAGCTCAAGCCATGACGGAGATAGTCTGCAAACTCCGCGCAACGGTGGATTTGTAAACTATACAGTCGTGGATTTTCCGCGCGTAAGTCGTACTGAAGTGTTTTTGGAAGGAAGCCTTGCCTACCAAACCCGCAAAGGATATGGCGTGAGATTGGGCGCGGCTTATCAGCCTACAGGCGACTACGTGCTGCATGGAGAATGGCGCACCAAAATATTCAAAGTCGCAGGCAAAAGTATGCTTTACTCACCTGCCCTTGTGGAGCAACGTATGCTCAGTAATTTTGTGTTTTGGAACAATGTCTTCAGGCGTACACTCTCCAATGAAGTGATGGGTGAGGCGGAGTTGGCAGGCAAGGGCTGGAGTTTTCAGCCAGCTTTTCGATATGTATTGCTTACGAACTATATCTATCAAACGCGCCTCACGCCCATGCAAGAAACAGGCATTTTACAACTTATTCAGCCGAGTTTACGGTTTGCAGGGCAGGCAAGGCGCATACATTTCAACAGCCAAACGCACTATACTTTGCGCACAGGGGCAGATGTATTGCGCTTGCCTGCCCTCACAGGCTTTGGGCAGGTATATTGTGAAGACTGCTTTTTTCGTAAAAAAATGCAATCTCAAATCGGCATAGAATGGCAGTACAGAAGTGCGTATTTGGCTGATGCTTACGCCCCTTATACCAAGCTATTTTATTTGCAAGACACGCTCGAAGTGCCTGCCTATATCGTGGCAGATGTATTTTTTAATTTTAGGATAAAAAATTTGCGGGGCTTTTTCAAACTTGGCTATGCAAACCAACTGCCCAACAGTGGCTACTTGGTCGCGCCTGTATATCCTGCTATGCGCAGGCAACTTACGTTTGGGTTTGATTGGATGTTTTTTGATTAAGACAAATAAACCGCAAACGTTTCAGCCTCTTGGGTTACGCTGATATGCTCCTGCAAGGTAGTAGCAAGCGCGTAGCCTACATAGTCTGCAGAGATGGGGAAAAGTCGATGGCTTCTATTGACAAGCACCGCTATCTGAAGCTTAGAAATATCAGCTTTGAGAAATGGTTTGAGGCTGTAGGCAAGGGTTTTGCCTGTATTGAGTACATCATCTACCAGTACCACGACCTTGCCTGCCAACTGCGCCGAATCAAGGTCAGCAAGCGTTACTTCTTGCAAAAGAGGGGCTTGTTTGTTTATTTTTATTGAGCCAAGTTGTGTTTTCAGAGGCGAGATAGCCTCTAAATCCGCGCGGAGCATTTGCGCAAGTGTATAGCCTACGCCTTGTACGCCTACAAAAACGATTTCTTGTTCTTGAAAGTTATTTTCATAGATTTGAAACGCCATGCGTCTTATCTTTTGAAGTATTTGGGCGTGGCTAAGTATGGGAGCGTTCATGTACGATTTACGATTATTGCAAAAGTTTTGAGTTATTTTTAAGGATTGGGCATTTCCCAAGTCAGCCCATCGTAGGCAAGTTCGATGTGCGTAGGTAGTTCGGCATTGATGGCTTTGTGAAGCCCCATTTTGTGGCTGATGTGTGTGAGATAGGCTTTTTCGGGTTTGAGTTGATTGATGACTTCTACAGCCTGCGAGAGTGTATAATGCGAGATATGGTCTTCTTTCTGGAGTGCATCTATTACCAAAATCTTTGTGCCTTGTAGTTTTTCAAATTCAGCTTCAGGGATATGATTGATGTCTGTAAAATATGTAAAATCGCCTATTCGAAATCCAAAAACAGGCAGTTTGTGGTGTAAGCCCTCTATAGGCAAAATCGGAATACCTTTCACACTGAAAGGCTCATTTTGAATTGTATGGGCTTCTACACTCAAAACGCCCGGATATTTCTTTTCTGAAGGCACAAAAATATAGGCAAACTCTTGCTGTAGTTGTGCTAAAACCTCTGCACGCGCATAGATAGGTATGTCTTCATTTTGTTTGAAGTTAAAACTCCTCAAATCGTCCATACCTGCCGTATGGTCGCGGTGCTGATGCGTGTAAAGTACCGCATCAATGCGCGGCGGACGTGCCTTGAGCATCTGTTGGCGGAAGTCAGGACCTGTATCTATCACAATATAAACGCCTTGCACTTCTACCAAAATCGATACACGCAATCGTTGGTCGCGGAAATCTATTGAATTGCAGACTCCACAATCGCACCCTATCAGGGGTACGCCTTGCGAAGTGCCACTTCCCAAAATAGTAATTTTCATGGTATTTAGAAATTTTTGGGGACTTAGGAATGAAAATAAAATAACATGATAATTTCACTCACGCGAAGCCACGCTGTAAGCGTCTGTTGGTATTGCTTAATCGCGTAAAATCTTGATAACAGACGCTTACAGCGTGGCTAAATATTCTCAAGTTATTTTTTACTTGTTCCTTATGCGTGCTTTGAGTTGCAAATATAATGCATCTTATCCATTTATTTATCAAAATACTTTTCTTGGGCATAAAATCTGGGTTATCTGGCAATTTCTGTGGTTGCCCTTTCAGCCGTATTTTATAGTGGTCAGTCTTAGTTAAATGTTCGTTTTTTTTCGGTTGGCAATCCGCTTGCGGTTGCGGGTCCGAAAAAAAGACCGCGAACAACTAAGAAAGACTGACCACTATTGGTCTGAACGACATTATAAAATAGTACGATTTTTACGCCTTTGGGAACTATCGGCAGGGCTAAAGCCACTGTCGAAGTTCCCAAACCTCAGCAGTTGAATACTAATTATCTATGCCGTCATCAAAGTCAAAGTGGCAACCTCCCTATGTATTCAAAAGATAACAAAAGCCCTGCTCGTGCGCTATGATGCCTGCGTTTGTGGTCTGTAGGCAAGTGGCAGTCGTGAGGAGGCTACAAGGGATTTCCTGTAAGACTTGGGCAGTATCACCTTGTCGGACAATGATTTTATCGTCTGCAGGTTCAAATATATATGATGTTTGTGTGTTCACGACCTTGACTGCAAAATTGCGCAACTCTGAAAGCATCTCACCTGTCATTTTCATTTGTAGATTTTGCAACGTAAAATATTCATAAGCTATGCGAACTTCTTGGTTTAGGACTGTTTCGTGTATTGCGATTCCTACCTTGCCTGCCATGAGCGCGGCTTCGAGAGGCAAGGCTGTCTTGACAGTGGAGAGTGTTTTGCCTGAATGATACCAAAGGTATTGCGCCCCGCCTGCATTTTGCACCAACCCATACAAATACGCGAAACCTGCCGTAAAAGCGGGCGTTTGGTCTATGCGGATTTGGTCTTGCATGATGTCATCTATGTATAGCAGGCGTATAAAATCACCTTCCAATGCCACCAAAATATCTTCTATTTGGTACAGGCGGGTAGCATTCGAGAGATTTAAATTTTTCAAATCGAGCCAATTTTGCCCACCTTGCCAGACTGAGAGCGTGTTTTGTGTATGGCGCAATACATTTTTATTGCCCACAAAATAACCCGCTTCAGGCAAATTCATAAAAGTAGCTTTGGGCGTAAGATGACCTTGCACGCTGGCATCAAAAATCAATACTTGTTGAGTGGTCTGGACATAGCCCAATTTTGTAACTATCCAGCCTGTTGTTTTGTGTTAGGCATTCTGACAATTTGTTGAATAGCGTGCGCAACGGACTGTCCATTTTTGATAGCAGTATCAATAATGGAACGAATAATAGCATACGGTTGC
>JAAFJK010000043.1 GCA_013298105.1 Cytophagales bacterium | reverse complement strand
ACTTTGATAGTAAAATGTAGCAAACGAAAATCCCCCTCCGGGGGTTTGGGGGCTATACACGCAAAAGGGCTTACTACATGGTATTTTTTGTAGAACTTACAAGAATATACGAAAATTTTACAGTAACTAAAAATCTAATTGTTCTTTGATGCGGCAAGCAAAATCATCAATCATGCCACGTCTTGCCAATAGCAACGTGTCCCTATAAAGCCTACAAACCTGAATAGTAGCCTCGCCTTGTGGTGATTTATTAAGCACATATATCTCGCCTATAGCATTGATAGCTAAATGATTGCGTGGTTCTGTAACTTCAGGATTGATAAGCAAAGGTTTTTCTATTTTGTCCAAATCTGTTATATGTGTATTGATAGGCAAGCCTGTTTTTGAGTTAAACTTAGGTAATTTTATCCTATCTTTTGGGTTTTCTAATGGAAAGCGTGTGCCTTTCGCGCCTACTTTATTGCAATCGTGGCAAGCGTACAACAGATTGCTCCATTCCACACGAAGCCAATAATAACCATAATCGCCTGCTTTGCTATTTTTAGGCAAGTCTTCTTTATTGACATTACTTTTTGGGCGATAATGTTCCACTTCAATCTCTGCCAAGCGTTCACAATAAGCACATTTTTTGTGGTAATGTTGCGCAATTCATCTTTTACATCTGCTTCATCATGCTTTAGTTTTTCTGCTTGTGCTTTAGTAATGTTTTTGAGGTCATTTTGTTGGTTGGCAAGTGAAGTCGGAATTTGGCTAAAATCTTTGGTTACTTTCCTCATACTTTCTTATCAGGTTTGTTCATGTATTGGTCTATAGCTTTCAGGCGAGCTTCTATTTCATCATTTGACTGCACATCTTGATAAGAATCTTCAGTACGCACTTTTTTCGTTTTGCGGTACATTTCAGGCAAGATTTCCTCAAAACCAAACAAAGGCGAGGTCAGCAACAAGTTGGGCGTGAGTTCCTGCACATTGATTTTGCCCATATCTTCCACAAAAATCCCGCGTTCAGGAGTGCGATTTACGCGCCAAAATGCCGAGTTTTCAGGCGCACCCAAAATAGGAATGGGGCTATGTGTAGAGGCAATAAATTGCACTTTGGGAAAACACTCGGAAAGCAGGGAAGGCAAACGTCTTTGTATTTTGGGGTGAAAATGCAAATCTAATTCATCTATTATCACAATGCCTACCAAATCTTCAGGATTCGTAGTTTTGGGTTGTTGGGCAAAGAGGCGCAAAATTATATCACCCACCAACGCAATCAAACTCCTATAGCCCGAAGCCAACTGTGAAAAACGCATTTCGGGGTATAAAATACCATTTTCGTCTTGTTCTTGATAAAAAATAGGCGTACCTTCTATTTCGCGCTTTACGTGAATTTCTTTGATGCTTGGAATTATTTTTTTAATTGTTTTGGTAACATTTTCAAACTTTTTCTTAAAATCTGCTATATCTTTTTTCAAAAACCATTCAGCTAAAGACAATTCTATGTTTTTCAAAGGTACACCTGTTTCAAAAAGACTTTTGGTAGCACTTTGCGTTTGTTTGCTGTTTTCTTGTTCTTCTAAACTGAGGCGGTATGCGCCATAGCAAATAATATTTGGTAATAATGATGTTTTTAGAATTTTATTTATCAGTTTATAAGAAAAAAATGCTGTAGAATTTTTAGTTGTTTGGATACAATATCCTGTTTCTATTTCAGGAAAAGTATTTACATCATAATTATGTGTTTCATAACCTACTAATCCCAATGCTATGGCACGAAGCAAGGACGTTTTACCAAAACCATTTTCACCTGTTACGATTAACCAAGGCGTTTTATAAGGTAAGATGGGAGTTTCTAATTCTTTGATTCCTTGGAATTTTTTTATAGTAGCATTAATAAAATAAAATTGTTCATTAGAATTGAAAAAGTAATTTGTTCTTTGATACTCTGCTATTTGTTTATCGAACTCCTTATAAACAACATCAATAAACGTGTGCAAACGAGAATGATAATGTTGTACATCTATCTGTCCATTTATCAATTCTTGCTTTAAACTATTTAGGGTAGCTTTGAGGTTTGCATTGGCGTGACTAATTAGTATGTTATCAAGTTCACGCAGAACTATGTGATAATCATTGTGTCCCATTAGAAAATCAAATTCCTCTCTTGTCATAACCTTAAAATTAAAAATGAAACAAATTTGTGATGGTATAAAACCTTGCCTACCACGCGGGTAGGCAAGGACATATAGAAGTACGAAGGTAGAAGTTTGAGGGTAGAAAAATCTCTTCTACCCTTTTACCCTTCCACCCTTCCCCCTTTCTACCCCTTTAGCGCACCTTGCGCATCAATAACCGCAATCGTTACAATATCTACTATTTCGCGGACAGAACTGCCAAGTTGTAAGATGTGGACAGGTTTTTTCATACCCATCAGTATGGGTCCTATAGTTTCTGCCGCACCTACTTCTTGGAGGAGTTTATAGGCGATATTGCCTGAAGCGAGGTTCGGGAAAATCAACGTATTTGCGCCTTCTTGTGCCAAATCACTGAAGGGATAGTTGTCGCGTATGAGTTGGGTGTTCAGGGCTACATTCGCTTGCATATCGCCATCTATGAGCATATCAGGATAGCGTAATTTTGCCTGACGTGCCGCGTGTGCGGTTTTTTCGGGAATGTCGCCTTTATTTGAGCCAAAATTTGAATACGAAAGTACCGCCATGCGTGGTGTAAATCCAAAAGCCTGTACTACCCCTTTTGTAAGTCCTATGATAGATACGAGTTCTTCGGTAGTAGGGTCGATATTTACGGTAGTATCTGATAAGAAAAGCGTTTTGCCATTGCTTACGACTACATACATACCCGCTACAAGGTTTACTTCGGGGCGCACACCTATTACTTGCAGAGCAGGACGAATCACGTTGGCATAGTCTTTTTTCAAACCAGAGATAAAGGCATCTGCCTCGCCTTCGTCTAACATCAGTGTACCAAAATAACTCCTATCAAAAACCATTTTGCGGGCATCATGTAGATTTAAGCCTTTGCGTTGGCGTTTTTTGTAAAGGATTTGGGCAAATTCCTCGCGTTTTTCGTGTTCCTCTGCGGGGTCTATGATTTTAGAATGGTGCAAGTCGAGGTTATTTTCACGTATGAGTTGCTCAATCTTAGCCCTATCGCCCAAGAGAATAGGCTCTGCAATCCGTTCATCTTGTACGATTTGGATAGCTTTGAGTGTTTTGAGGTTGTCAGCTTCTGCAAAAATGACACGCTTTGGATTCTTTTTGGCACGTTCTACGAGGCGCGACATGAGGCGGTTGTCAAGTCCTATGCGCTTCAATAGTTCGTGGTGATAAGCGTCCCAATCTGTAATAGGTTTTTTGGCTACGCCACTTTCTATGGCGGCTTTGGCTACGGCAGGCGAGATGATGGTAATGAGGCGCGGGTCGAGAGGCTTCGGAATGAAGTATTCGCGCCCAAAAGTCAATGCCTTGTCCCCATACGCTTTGCTTACCATATCGGGTACAGGTTCTTTGGCGAGCTGTGCAATGGCACGCACTGCCGCGAGCTTCATGGGTTCATTGATACGGGTAGCGCGTACATCAAGCGCACCTCTGAATATGTACGGAAAGCCCAATACGTTATTTACTTGATTGGGGTGGTCAGACCTGCCTGTCGCCATGAATATATCCTCACGAGTAGCCATCGCAAATTCGTAAGCAATTTCGGGGTCTGGGTTCGCACACGCGAATACGATAGGGTCTTTTGCCATGCTGAGAAGCATAGCGGGGGTTACGATATTGCCTTTGGAAAGTCCCAAGAATACATCTGCGCCTTGCATGGCTTCTTCTAAGGTACGGAGGTCGCGGTCTGTGGCAAAGGGTTGTTTGGTCTTGTCAAGGTCAGGATTGTCTTTGCGAAGTACGCCTTTGCTATCAAGCATGACGATATTTTCGCGCTTCACGCCCAAAGCTATGAACAAGGTGGTACACGAAACGGCAGAAGCACCTGCGCCATTCACGACTACTTTTACGGCTTCTATTGCCTTGCCTGCCAGCTCCAGGGTATTCAGCAATGCGGCACCTGTGATGATGGCAGTGCCATGCTGGTCGTCATGCATGATAGGAATATTCATCTCCTCACGCAAGGTCTGCTCTATCTCAAAACATTCGGGGGCTTTGATGTCTTCGAGGTTGATGCCTCCAAAAGTAGGCTCAAGCGACTTGACGATTCGGATAAATTCTTTCGGGTCTTTGCAGTCTATCTCAAGGTCAAAGACATCAATGCCCGCAAACTTTTTAAAGAGTACGCCCTTGCCTTCCATGACAGGCTTGGAGGCTTCTGGACCTATGTCGCCCAAGCCGAGTACGGCTGTGCCATTGGATATGACAGCTACAAGATTGCCTTTGGCGGTGTACTTATAGACATCATCTACGTTTTCGGCTATAGCAAGGCATGGTTCTGCTACTCCAGGCGAGTAGGCAAGGGCGAGGTCGTGCTGTGTGCTGACGGATTTGGTGGGGATAACTTCAATTTTTCCCGGTTTGCCTTGCTCATGGTACTGCAAAGCATCTTCTTTACGGACTTTTAGGGACATATCGTTTTATTTTTCAAGAGCCTCAAATATGGGCAATGCCCAATTATCAATATTTGGTTTGTATTGTTTTTGTAACTTGCCTGCGGTACTTCTAAAAAGGAGTGTAGGTGTTTGATAATCAATGGAGTTATCATAAACGTACAATCTGTCAGCCAAAGATACTATTTTTTTACAATTTTCTATAGATTTATAATACCTGCTTACTACTTTTTCATCTGGGACATGGTGTCCTTTCTCTTTTACTCTCTGTGCGATACGTTTTTTATTGATTTCAGGGGAGGCAGTACCAATAAAAAATAACCTAATAAAATAGTTTGCCTGTTTTGCGCGGTGTAGGAAATCTATTTTATCTGCGGCGGACAATACGGTCTGAAAAATAAAATTTTGGCTTTCTTGCAGGCAAGTTTCGCGCAATTCCATCGCTAATTGTGCCGCTTTCAGTATGGCTTTGTGGGAATTCCAATCGCCAAATTTTTCTTGGGCGATATTATCAGGATTGATATAAAAGCTGTTTCCTGTCCATTGGTGCAGGAGTAGTTGGTTGGTAATAGTTGTTTTGCCTGAGCCATTCGGACCCGCCATGACTGTCAGCGTGGGTTTCAATTCTTGTTGCATAGCTTTTAGGCTTGGTAGGCTTTTTGGGCGCGTAAGATTACTTCTGCCAATACTTCTTCCATGAGAGCTTCTAATTGCTCGTCTGTAGGTTCTTCATTTGAGATTAAAGAATAACCTTTCAGAATTTCCGCATTGTGTTGGCTTGGGTTTTCGTTTTGCATATAAGGTTTAGGCGTAGGTTAGGTTGTTTTTTCTTCTAAGCTAAAGGTCGTTTATGTTTCTTGGAATGGGGTTGTATTGGGTATCAAAAAAAACAGGATTTTAAAAAAAATTAGGTGCTTCTACAAGCATTTTTTTTATTTCAAATATGTCTTCAAAAACTTTGAACCAAATAGAGAAAAAGCCACATTGAGTAGCTTGTCGCATGATGGCAGAATCGGTTATTTTGTTTTGTAAATATTCTTGTTTACAATCTATGGCATATTTGAGGGCAATTGCTTGCCTTTTCCATCTTGAATCAGCATCTCCAGCTTCCGTATAAGCACTGTCCAAACGATACGCTTTTTTTGTTCTGGCGAAAGTTGGGGCATAGGCTCTATCTTTCCAAAATCAAACATATTTCGTTTAAAAGTCAATAGTGTATTATTGATATGTGACCAAAAATATTTTTGACGGTATGGAGACAGAGGGATTCTATCTATTTTTCTCGAGTTGCAATAGGTACAAATCAATAAGAAATTATCCCAATGGTTGATTAGACGTGGGAAATGCTCTTTTGGTTTGATGTGTTCTATGGCAAGCGTAGGATGATTCATTTCACAAAAATGGCAATATTCGCCTGTTCGTTCTTTTAGAAAAGGAATCGCTTTCTTATAATCATTCAACACTATTTTTTGTTGCCTTTTAGGAGTAGTGGGGTGTTTGCCTTTTTCAACAGGTCGCATATTTTTTTACGAGTGGCTATTTTTTTTATTCAAAAACGCTTTTTCGGTGGGATTATCGGTTTCTTCCTCCAGCAGATGGCTCAAGGCTTCGCTAATTTTCAAATAATCGTCCATAGTAGGTGTATCTTTGTTCAGTTTTTCAAATTCTACTTTAGCTTTTTCAAACCTTTCTTTGAAGTCATTGCTTCTAATACCTTCAACCTTCATTACATCAGTAGCTACTTTGCTTAGAGGCATATCTTTTGGATTCAAGAGTGGGCTGTCATCACTTTTGTCTTTATCCAAGTCAATCAGTTCTTCATTACTAACGCTTTGTGTGATAAAAGGCGAGTGTGTAGTAGCCACAAATTGAATATTGGGAAAAACTTTTTTTAGGTCGGCAATGATACGTTTTTGCCAGTTAGGGTGCAAATGCAAGTCTATCTCATCAATAAGCACAACACCTTTGGTATCTGTAACAGCTCTTTCTGCCAGATGCGGGTTTAATTGTATGCAACGATAGGCAATGTCAGCCGCCAAACCAATCACATTTCGATATCCATCACTAAGTTGTCTATATTCAAGTTTATGTTTTTTCATTTGGTTATCCATAAAGATGCCGACAAGTTGTTTAGTTTTTTTGTCATAAGCCATATCTTGCCAAGCCTTTTCAGGAAGTAGAGATATAATAGTATTTTTGAAGGCATTTAGATGTGCTATGTCCAAGTCTTGTGTAAACTTTAAAACGCTATCTTCTTGTTTTTCATACCATTCTAAGAACTCTTTGCTTGAAGACTTAGCGGAAAGGCAATTTCGATATGCCATTTCAAGCCCTTCTTTATCTTGTGGATATTCTGATTTCTCATGCTCTGCCCAAAGCCTTGCTGTACTGTAGTACGCAATGACAGGAAAGTTCTCACCTGAAGTTTGCCTACTACGCGCTACTTTTTCTTTTACAATATCTCGTAATTTTTTTGCATTTTTTTTAGTTATTTTCATGCCATACTTTTCTATATCTCTTTTCCAAGACAGATTCAAATTATCTAATTCGCCCCACGCTTCTATAATGACAGGCTTTTGAGGCTTGGGTTGTCCATCTATGGTTATTCTTCGTATTTCTTTGTCTTCTATAGTGCGCGTGCTTACATACTCTATATCTATAAAAAAACTCCCTAACGCTACAGAAAGAGCCTCCAATATAGAAGTCTTGCCTGTAGCATTCTCGCCTATGATGACAGTAAAATGTGGATTGAGTGTAAAAATTTCTTCTGCAAAGCCTTTGAAATTCCTAATTTCTATTTTGTGGATTTTCATTTTTAATCAATTTTTTGTTTATCGTAATTATTACCCCGCAAAATACACTTGTTTTGCAAGTATTAAAATTTCGTCTTTTGTTTCATCATCAGACATATCTACGTCATTGTCAACTAAAATTTGCTCTAAAAGGGTTTCTAAAGCATTATCAAGTGTTTTTATATGATTTCTGACAATAGCCCTGATGAAATCATCATCAATCTCAAGTTCGTCCATTTTTTGAAAAAATTGGGTTGTTGAAAATTATTTTAGCTCGAAGTTCTTAGGAACGA
>JAAFJK010000285.1 GCA_013298105.1 Cytophagales bacterium | reverse complement strand
GCTCTACAGGAACTCTGTAAATATGATACAACAGCGCGTGATACACCAACATACGCGCCAACATATTCGGGTCGTTTTTTACCTGAAATTCTATGTGATACAATTTTTGTATTCCATGCACATCAGTAGCCAACAGAATAAAATCTGCTTCTTTATCTACTGTGTAGGTAAGTTCAGGGAAGATAACCTCAAATTTCACAATTTGTACCCCTATAGTTTTTTCTAACAGGGTTGTAATACTGGGCAAAATATTCTCTTTGATTATTTTATCGTATTCATGAGCCATGTGCAAAGATAATTTTTTTATACAAAAATGACATTTGATGCTGTAAAATTTTAAAAAAGTTCTACCGTTGTTAGTGTTCGGAAAGTGCAGGCAAGGTTTTTATTTCACACATATTCCACTACTGCACTTTTCGACACCAACAGCCGACAGTGCCTGCGCGGTGTTGTTGGTACTCAAAAAATTGGGTAGCGAAGTACAGCTAAAGAATAGACTTCTTGCGAAAGTCTTTTTAACCCTTCTCCATTTGGAGAAGGGCAGGGTTGAGGTATCAGAAATAGCACTTTCGCAAGAAGTCTAATAAAATTAAACCCAATTTTTTGAAATACCAACATATTTTTTACTCGTTCCTTAGTTGATAAGATTCATGGCGCGGTCTATACCCACTGTAGCAAAATTATAGATACTTTCTACCGCTTTGGCGAGTACGGCAGGCAAGTCTTCCAATTGCTTGTCCGAGAAATTGCCCAACACATAGTCCGCCTGTTGCCCTTTGGGATAGTCATTGCCTATGCCAAAGCGCAGACGCGCATATTCGCTTGTTTTGATGTGTTCTTCTATGCTGGAGAGTCCGTTGTGTCCGCCTGCCGAGCCTTTTTTGCGCAGCCTCAAAACCTCATGTGCTATCGCCAAATCATCAACCACCACGAGCAGATTTTCAACAGGAATATTCAACTGTTGTAGCCAATAATTCACAGCCTTGCCGCTTAGGTTCATGTATGTATTGGGCTTAATCAAATGCAAAGAACGCCCTTTATGCTTTATCTCAGTACATTCAGCGTGCCTTTCGGTGCGCCACGTTACCTCCGCCTCTTTTGCCATGAAGTCCAAGACCATAAAACCAATGTTATGGCGCGTAAGCGCGTATTCAGCACCTACATTGCCCAAGCCCACAATTAAGTATTTCATGGTGCAAAATTAGAAAAACTTGACTTAAAAACAATACTTGGCTAAAAATTTGTAAAATCTATTGTGAAAGTCCAAATAAAGCATTTACTTTGTAATCTGAAAATACAACAAGACAAAACCACCTCATTTCATGTTCAGCTTCAAACTCACTATTCGGAATAATATCTTTTTACAACTGTTTGTCATTGCCGCGCTTATCACAGGAAACTATCTCGTAGTGCTTTGGTATGACCACGACCTTTCTGAAGTAGAAAAAACAGTCGATTTAGTGGATAGGAACGCCACACACGCCCAGAGAATTGCACTCTATGCTGGGTATGCCGCGAAGCTAAATGAAAACCGAAAAGAGAACAAAGAAGACAAAGCCAAACTGAATGATGCGCTAAACCATTTTGAAGACATCATGCAAGTCTTGAAAAATGGAGGCGAAAGTCCAGAAACCAAAGTCGCTATAGCCCCTGTACCCGCCGAGCTAAATGCAGGCTACTTCAATGCACTCGAGAGAGAATGGCTGAAATACAAAAAAAATGCAGAAGACATCAAAGAAAAAAATCTTTATCTGCCTGATAGTACCATCAACCCCGCAGTGATGGTGTCTTATGATTATGTAAAAAAAAATAGTGAAGTTATCCTCCTCCGCAACCGCGAACTCAGCAACGCCTACCTTGCCTACTTTGACAAAAAACAAGACCGTAGAGATACAGTGTTGCAAATCATCTATATCATCAACATGATTTTAGTGATTTTGATGGTTTTTTATATCGTCTATAACGTGGTAAGACCAATTTCAAAACTAAACGAAATAGAAGGAATCGTCCGCGAAGGCAATTTTGCCCGCGACATTGACTATAAGCGTGAGGACGAACTTGGTAAGGTCGCCCAATCTATCAACCAACTTTTTATGAACTTGCGCAGTGCCTCTGATTTTATCCGCGCCATTGGAGAAGGAAAACTTGACACAGCCAATCTTACCCTCAGCAACACCAAAGATACAGGTACAGACCGACTTGGACTCGCCCTCCTTGAGATGCGCGACAAGATGAGCCAAGTCGCAGAGGCAGACCGTCAGCGAAATTGGGTGTCTGAAGGTTTGGCAAAATTTGCGGATATATTCCGTACCTCAAGCACCACAGAAGACTTTACCTATATCATCATCTCGAATCTTGTAAAATACCTTGATGCCAATCAAGGCGGACTTTTTATCGTCAATGACACAGACAAAGATGATGTCTATATAGAACTTATCGCCTCGTATGCCTACCAAAAACGTAAATTTATTACCAAAAGAATAGAACTTGGCGAAGGACTGATAGGCGAAACTTACCGCGAAGGTGGCACTATATACATGACTCAAGTGCCTGACAGTTATGTCAATATAACCTCTGGATTGGGCGAAGCAAATCCAAAAAGTATCTTGCTTGTACCTTTGAAACTAAACGAAGATGTATATGGTGTGGTAGAATTGGCTTCTTTCTTTGAGTTTGAGCAATATCAAATAGAGTTTGTAGAAAAATTGGGCGAAAGCATTGCTTCTACTTTTGCGGCTGTAAAAAATACCGAACAAACCCAAAAACTACTCAAAGAATCATTGCTGTTGCAAGAGCAAACCCAATCACAAGAAGAAGAAATGCGCCAAAACCTCGAGGAGCTTGTATCTACTCAAGAAGAACTCGAAAGAAATAATGTAAGTCTCCTTTCACAAAAAGAACAAGTAGAGCAGGAACTTATAGACGCAAAACATCAAATAGAACTTCTGGAAGTAGAGAAAAAACAACTCCAAGAAAAAATCAATCAGCTTTTGTCAAGAGAAAATTAGACTAAAAGAAAAACTGTTTTCGAACTGTTAAAAAATTTGAAAAATGCACTTGCCTGCCTACTTTTGCAAACTATGAAAATCTTACGTACTTCACTTTGGCTTTTGGGCATCGTAGGCGTGGTGGCACTCCTGCTATATATCCGCAAATCCAATCAACAGGCAGGAACACCCCCACAGGTAGGCAAGGTAGGTACGCCTCCCAAACCCCAGCCCCTCAAGATAAGTGCATACATAGTCAAAAACATGAGCCTTGCCAATAAAATAAAAGTCGTGGGGACTATTTTGCCCAATGAAGAAATAGAACTCCGAAGCGAAGTAGCAGGAAGAATAGTCAAACTAAATTTTGCCGAAGGCGCAAATGTCCAAAAAGGACAGCTTTTGCTCAAAATAAATGATGCCGACTTGCAAGCCCAACTCAAAAAAGCCAAATCGCAAAATAAACTTGCCCAAGACAACGAAAAAAGACTTAAAATACTTTTGGAAAAAGAAGGCATTAGCCAAGCAGACTATGAAGTCGCTATCAATCAACTCAATGTATCAAACGCAGAGATAGATGCCATCACTGCACAAATAGAAAAAACAGAAATCCGCGCCCCTTTTGCGGGGACAATAGGGTTAAGAAAAATCAGCGAAGGCGCGTATATCACACCCCAAACGCCCATAGCCACCCTCCAAGATGCAAGTCGTATAAAAGTAGAGTTTAGCATACCTGAAAGATATGCCAACCAAGCCCCCAAAGGTACAAACATACAATTTACGGTAGAAAACAGCCCCCAAAACTACACAGCTCAAGTCTATGCTACCGAACCCAAAATAGACCTCAGTACACGCAATCTGACCCTTCGCGCCATCTGCAACAATGCCTCAAATGACCTCCATACAGGCGGATTTGCAGAAATAGAAATTACGCTTTCCCAAAATGCGCAAGCCCTTCTCGTACCCAGTGAGGCTATAGTTCCCCAACTAAAGGGCAAAGCCGTTTTTGTGGTCAGGGCAGGCAAGGTCGTCTTGAGCTATATCAAAACAGGCACGCGCTTAGAGAAAGATGTGCAAGTCCTTGAAGGCATACAGTTGGGCGATACTATAGCTACTTCGGGTATGCTTCAGCTTCGTCCTGATGCGCCTGTAGTCATCACAAAGCTATAAATTGAAACGTGCTTTTTGTATGGGCTTCAGCCCATTTTGACAACAGACACAAATGTCCAATTGCATTTTTTTAAAATTTTTACGTACTTTTGGCATATAATTTCATCAAAAGACTATGAAAACGTATTTTGCCATTTTTTGCCTCCTCTGCCTTGCCTGCCCCATCTGGGCTTTGGCGCAAAATATCCCACAAAACCCCAACAAAACCGACCGAAAAGGGCGCAGGCAAGGTGCGTGGACAATTACCTATACACAGGATTGGAAAGAAACAAAAATCAAAGACAGCATTGCCTACTATCGCCTCCTTGCCTACAAAGACAACAAACCACAAGGACTTACTACCGACTACTACCGCTCTGGTAAAAAGCAATCGGAAGCAAAATTGATAGCAGACCGCCCCGAAGAAATCATAGATGGAAAAGCCACATGGTATCGTGAAGATGGACAAGTGTATGCTGAATCCACCTTCATACAGGGCGTGCGGGTAGGCAAGGAAGTTACCTATTACCCAAGCGGAAAAGTAGCCACCCTTGCCTACTACCACGCAGGCAAGAAGGCAGGCAAGGAAACAAATTATGACGAGGCAGGCAAGACTACCTTCGTCCGCTATATGGACGAAGGCGAGGAAATCCCACTCCAGACCACTTGGGACAATGCCGTAGCAAGTTATGAAAAAGGCAATTTTGCCTCTGCTGATACACTTTTTGCGGATATTTATGTGATGTTCCAAAACCGTTTTGGCAAAGACCACCCAAATTGTGTCCAAGCCCTTTCCTACCTCTGGAATACCCAAAAAAACCTCCAAAAAAACACTGAAGCAAGTACGCACCTTGAGGAGATGATACGCCTCCGCGAACTGCAAAAAATAGACAAAGATACTGCGCTTGTAGGCTGGTTGCTTGATGCTATCCTATACTACAAAGCACAAAAAAACTATTCACCCATCGAAAAACACCTTGCCACCCTTATAGCCACTCAAGCCGACCTCACAGGCAAAGATAGTCCGCAAACTATCCAATACAGGCACGCATTGGGGCAATATTATGAATCTCAAAAACGCTATTCCGAAGCCGAAAAAGTCCACGAAAACAACCTTGCCTACCTGAAGGCAACTTTCCCGCAACAACCCGAAAAATATCAACCTGACATCGCCTCGCTTGCAGGTGTCTATGAAAATTTGCAAAAATACGACAAGGCTGAAGCCCTTTATCTCGAAGCCATCAAAACCCTTGAAGCCAAAAATGATACGACTGAACAGCACGTAAATATACTCAAGAGCCTTACGGATTTGTTGCAGGCGCAAGACAAAAGTACAGAAGCATTGCCCTTCAGTCAAAAAGCGATTGCCCTACAGATGAAGCGCAAAGGCACACAAAATGAGCTGTATATCAAGCTCTTGCGCAATGTCCTGCAATCCCACAGGGACTTGCAACAGTTTGAAATGGCTGAAAAAATAGCCCAAGAAATGCAACAAATCTCTGAAAAGCTGTATGGGCAGGCAAGTGCAGAGTATGCCAACGTGCGCTTTGATTTTGGTATCTTGTACCACGAGGCAGGCAAGTTGCAAGAAGCTAAAAATGCTTACCAAGAGGCAATACAAGCCATAAACAACATCACTCAAGACGAACGCAACACTGAAGATGCTTACCAAAAACTTGCCGAAATTTGGGCGTATTTGGGCGAAACGCACAGCGAACTCAAAGAAGTGGCGCAAGCCGAAAAAGCATTTTTGCAAGCCCAAACATACCTGAAAAATGTAAAAGAGGAAAACTTTACTACTTCCAATATTTACGAAAAAATAGGTACTGCCCAAATCCGAATCAACAACTACGCCGAAGCCGAAGATGCTTATCTCAAATGTGTTGAAATCAATAAAAACGCTTTTGGTGACCAACACCATAACTATATCCAAGCCATCGCCAACCTCACTACGCTCTACAATTACCACCAAAAAGCTGATAAATCCCTTGAGATATTGGACACGCATTTGCTAAAACTTAGGCACGCGGGCAGGCAAGGCGAGTCCATTTATGCAAGTCTGCTACACTCCAAAGCCATTGCCCACAAACAGCTTGAGCAAGACAGCCTCGCTATCCTTGCCTACCAAGAAATCGTAACGCACCACAAAGCCCTCTATGGCGAAGACAGCCCCAACCACATGAACCAATTTGCGAGCCTTATCCAAGCCCAAATAACCGCCAAAAGGCTCACAGAGGCAGAAGCAAATTTACAACAATTACAAAAAATCATGGAGCGCAAAGGCATTCGCACCATCGATAAATTCCATTATCAGACCTATTTGGTGCTTAGGCTTTTTTTGGCGAATACTCAAGGCGATTATAAAAAAGCTATAGAATATGCCCAAGAGCAAAACGCCATCGGGCGGTTTTTGGGCAATCCAAAAATAGGTTTGGGCGAATTGGCTATGAATTATTTTATCAACAATCAGTCCAAAGAAGCCACCCTTGCCTACCGACAGTACCTCGACCTCTGTATGCAAGACGTGAAGCAAACTTTCCCATATCTCTCTAATAACCAAAGAGTTAATTTTTATACTTCGCAAGTCCAATATTTTGCAGACCTGTATTATTATGCCGCGCTTGCAGAGCCTTTCAAGATAAATTTTGGAGAAAAAGATTCACTCACCTTGAAGCAAAACAAAGTTTATCGAAACAGCCTTACCTACATCAAACACCCCAATAATACCGAAATTTTCAACTATCAACTCCAGACCAAAGGCATCTTATTCGAGGCAAGTCAAAAAATGAAAAATGCCATTTTGGGCAGTAATGAGGCAGGTTTGATAGCCAAATTCAATGTTTATCAAACCAAAAAAGAGGAGATGAATAAACTCTTTCAAACGCCCGATTCGCGCCAAAAAGAGGAGAAAAAAGCCAAACTGAACGAGGAACTGAAAGAAATGGAAAAGTCGCTTGCCCAACAGTCAAGCCTTTTTACCAAAACTTCCGCTACAGACTATAAGTGGCAAGACGCACAAAAAAAACTTAAAAAAGGAGAGGCACTTGTGGAGATGCTCGCCATCAGTGCGGGACAAAAAGTCAATCCAAAAAAATACAAGTACAGCGATATGTATCTTGCCTTCATCATCACACCCGATACGCGCGACTTTCCGCTTTGTGTGTATGTAGGCGAGGGCGATAGTTTGGAAACGCGCTATGCGAATAATTACCAAAACTGCATCAAAGCCCGCAAAAAAGACAAACATTCTTACCTGAAATATTGGAAAAAAATAGCCGATACACTCAAAGGCGTGCGCAAGATTTACTTTGCGCCTGATGGCATTTACCACAAAATCAACATCAACAGTCTCCAAAATCCTACGACTGAAAAATATGTTTTGGAGGAGAAAGAAGTACAGTTTATCAGCCAAGCCCGCGACTTCGTACAGTACAAAAACTTGCCCGCTTATGCACCTACAGAGGTGCATATACTTGGTGCGCCTGACTACAATACCTTGCCTACGGAGGCAGGCAAGGAGTTTACGCCTAACAAACTACAGCCCATACGCGAAGACACTACCCAGCGTTTTTTTGCGGGAGGCGAGATTACGGAACTGCATGGCACTGCCACCGAAGCCGAAAATATAGCCCAAATATTCACAGAAAATGGACAAAAAAGCACCAAATATTTGCGTCAAGAAGCCACTGAAGTTTTTTTGAAAAACTTGCGCAATCCGCCTGTACTGCACATAGCAACGCATGGTTTTTTTGTGGCAGAAAAGAATACATCTGCTTTTGGCTCTTTCAATGAAGAAGAACTTAAAAATCCTTTGCGAAGGTGTGGGATTTTGTTGGCGCATTGCAAGGAGGCATTCAAGCCCAAAGACCGCGTAGTCTTGCCAGAAGATGGCATCATGACTGCCGAAGAAGCCCAAAACCTCATGCTTGACAAGACCGAGCTTGTGGTACTTTCGGCTTGTGAAACGGGTTTGGGCGAAGTCCGCAATGGCGAAGGCGTGTATGGGCTTCAGCGTGCTTTTCAAACGGCAGGCGCAAAATCGGTACTCATGAGCCTTTGGACAGTCAGCGACCAAGCCACGCAAGAACTGATGACGGAGTTCTACAGACAATGGTTCAAACTCAAAAATAAACGCCTTGCCTTCCGCGAAGCCCAGCTTATGCTCAAAAATAAATATCCTGAGCCGTATTTTTGGGGAGCGTTTTTGTTGATTGGGGAGTAATGGGCAGGCAAGGTGTTGAAATTATAAAAAAAGTCCTATCTTTGTAGCATGAAAACTTTTTTCTCTTTTCTATTTTTTGGCATTTTAAGCACTTGCACCTTGCCTGCCCAAGACATCACAGGGGCGTGGTATGGTTTGTTGAAAGTACAAGGGCTTGAATTGAATTTGGTATTCAATCTTACCAAGACCGACAAAGGCTACAAAGCCACTATGGATAGCCCTGACCAAAACGCGGCAGGCATACCCGTTTCGGAGGCAAGTTTTGAGGACGATACCTTGACAATCAAAATCAAACAAGCAGGCATACAATACAAAGGTGTGTGGAAAAACGACACTTTCGCAGGCAAGTTCACACAAGCAGGGCAAAGTTTTCCCTTAGATTTGTCCAAAGAAAAACCACTGAAAAAAGCGAAACTCCAAGAGCCTAATAAGCCTTATCCATATCATACAGAAGATGTTACGTTTCAGAACAAGGCGGACAACGTTACATTGGCAGGTACACTTAGTTTGCCTCAAAAGGCAGGCAAGTTTCCTGTCGTGATATTCATAAGCGGAAGCGGAGCGCAAAACCGCGACCAAGAAATCTTGGGGCATAAATCGTTTTTAGTCCTCGCAGACCACCTCACAAGGCAAGGCATAGGCGTTTTGCGTTATGATGACAGGGGTTCGTTTGCCTCTACAGGCGACTTTGCAACGGCTACTTCAGAAGACTTTGCGCGAGATGTTACAGCCGCCCTTGCCTACCTGAAGACACGCCCAGAGGTCAATCCCCAAAAAATCGGACTGATAGGACACAGCGAAGGGGGCATGATTGCGCCTATGGTAGCCATTCAATCGAAAGATGTCGCTTTTATGGTACTTTTGGCGGGTACAGGCATCAAAGGAAGTGAAATTTTGCTTCTTCAGCAAAAACTTATAGCCCAAGCTGAAAAATTATCACCTGAAATCCTTGAAAAAAATCAAACACTCAACAAGGCTTGTTTTGAAGTGGCAGAAAAGTCCAAAGACTTGCCTACCTTTGAGAAAGACCTTACTGCGTATTTGCAAAAAAACAGTGAAAAACTTTACCACCCCGCTTTTGGCAGTACGCCCGAAGCCTTTATCAAACAACAAGTAGCCTCGCTTGCTACTCCTTGGCTATTTTTCTTTTTGAAATACAATCCCGCCACTGCCCTCAGTAAAGTAAAATGCCCTGTTTTGGCACTCAATGGCACAAAAGACCTGCAAGTGCCTCCCAAAGAGAACTTAGAAGCCATACAAAAAGCCCTTAAAAAAGCAGGCAATAAAAATGTGGTCATCAAAGAATTGCCTAATCTGAACCATCTTTTTCAAGAATGTACTACAGGTGCGCCCAGCGAATATGCAGAAATTGCCCAAACTTTTGCGCCCGCTGCCCTGACTGAGATTTCCTCGTGGTTACTTTTGCAAGTAAAATAGACTTCTTGTGAAACTGTTTTAAATTTTGAAAAAGTACGTTGTCATCGGGTGCAACTTGGATTTGTAGAAAGTTTTTGTAAGATTTGAAAAAGTGATTGGTTTGTCGTATTTTTAAGTTTCTGAATCAAAAATATATGACAACTCC
>JAAFJK010000068.1 GCA_013298105.1 Cytophagales bacterium | reverse complement strand
GCCTACCCGCACACAGGTAGGCAAGAAAAAGGACTGTAGTAGCGCAGTTTTTGCGCCTTTGGCGTAGCGGTCGCAGACCGCAAAACCACTAAGTTAAAGTTAGAAACTTCAACTAACATACTGATTTACAAATGATTATACACACTTAAACGAACTGGGGAATTATTTAAAATCGTTTCTAACTATATAGCCTTGCTGTTCCAAAATAGTAGAAATTTTGCAAAACGTTTTCGAAGTAGCTGAAAAAGGAAATTGATATTTTCCTGTTTTTGAAACAACTTTTATAGTGTGGAACCCTTTACTTCTGCACAAAAGTTCTATTTTTACTACATCATTTTTATAAAAAAATTTTCTTATTCTCCAAAAAATAAGTATATTTTTGAACTCCAATTTATCTTCAAAAATGAGAAGTGTCGTCCAATCATAAATTATTATATTATAAGCAAAAAAAAATAAAATTAGATAAGATACAAAAATATTAGAATTGGGCTTTTTATAAATAATTATAGCAACAAATAAAAAGAATGCGACCATAAAAATAGAAAGAAAATTTATTTTAGGTGGCGAAAATTTATTTTTCATAATAATAGTTGTTTTTGAGAGTGTTAAAGAACTATTTTAAAATAACAATACAAATTCAAAAAAAAATATTTCAATTCGTAAAATTTATGTTATTTACGCCTTTTCAGGTGTTCTAAAAATGAATGGCAAATTTTAATTCTAACTCAAAATATAAATCATTCATTTTTCGACACCTGAAAAGAACAACTTAAGCATGGCTTTCTGCCGTTGTTGGTGTTCGGAAAGTGCAGAAGACTTTTTTATTTTTACACAAATTCCACTACTGCACTTTTCGACACCAACAACAGACAGCCTCTGCGCGGTGTTGTTGATGTCAAAAAATTGGGTAGGCAAGTGTAACTAAAGAACGAAATTAAGCCCAATTTTCTGAATACTAACAATAACTGAAAACTACGCTATTTTTAACACTGCTTTTTCTTGGCTTGTCAAATGCTCATGCTTCATTAGATATTCGGCTATGGAGGCTTTCATGTATGCCTCTGTAGGCGAGGTTTGAAAATGCGCTATTATCTCGCGTTTGTCTTCTGCTGTATTTGTACTTAATCCTAAAATAGAGGGCGTATTTTTTTGAATCGTATAGCGCAAAAACCGCACTTCTATCTCTGTAGGGTGGCAGGCAAGGATTTCTGCAAACATTTCCATAGACTTTTGAAAGTGCGCAAGTTTTTCCCAAGGAAGCCACGTTTCGCGGGCTTTGAGGGCTTCGCACGTGGCTTGGTAGGCAAGGCGCAAGACTTTTGCCTCGTCAGGGAGCTGAAGTATTACTTGCCTGAACTCGGTAGTCTTGGCAGGCAAGTCGCTTACTTCTTTGTATAAATGGCGGATTCGAAACAATGTATCGGCAGTCATGGGTAAGAGGTTTGAAATAAGAGGTACGAAAATCGTTTATTTAATCCCCTTATTTAGTTTGTAAACCACAGACAAAACACAAAAGTTTGGTTCAATCCCAAAAAAACGAGGCAAGTTTTTCTTGCCTCGCGTTTTTTAACCTACTATAAAACCCCTGATTTCTTTTACCTTTTTTGTGATGTCTTTGATAGTTTCATCACTTAAGATAAGGTCGCCCTTGTTTTCTTTTATCTTTTTCTCGATGTCAAGTTTCTTATAAATACCAGAAAGTTCCTCGAGGTGTGTAATAAGTTTGTCTGTTTCTTCAGACTTTTTCAACGACTTCATAGCTTTTACAAGGTCATTCAAAGGCTTATCTTGTTTTGTGATAAGCTGTACCATGTTCACTAAAATACGCAATTTGTCATCTTTGGGCAGAATGTCATCAGGATAGTTGTCCACGATTTGAGTAGCCACAAAAAGTCCTTCTACAAACACACCCGCGAATACCAAAGCCGCTATACTTGCCTGCTCGTTTGCTTTGAGGTATTTATCAGATTTGCTGGTAGCTTCGTCAAGGATATTCGTAAGGCTGTCAATGCTTTTGGTGTTTTTCTCAAAACGCTCTTTGAGCTTGGGGTCAAAGGTATTGGAGAGTTGCAATTTATCAGCCAGTTGAGTAGCTGAATTGACGTAAGTGATTACGTTTTGTGTTTGTTGAAACACTGCGAGGTAGCCTATATCACAAGAGTACACGCCCAAGTTCAAGGCAGACTTGAAGTTAGTCGTTTTGTACTTTTCTACATTATTCGGTGCGTTGGGGATTTTTTCATCATAAGATGCACCTGTTTGTTGGATTTGATAAGGCAAATCTGAAGGTTTAGGAATGTCAGTCAAGACTTTTTCCAAAGACTCTGTTACTTCCTTCGTTTCTTTTTTGTCTTCCTTCGGTTCTTCTTTAGGCTTTTCGCCTCCGCAGGCTACAAGACCGCCCATCAGCAAGGCGAGTGTAAGGTGTGTGAAACGCATTTTCATGTGAAAAATTGTTGTTTTTTAGTGATAGTATTTGTAAGGTGCAAACATATATAATAAACAAGTAATATCAAAACTATTTGTATATTTGCGACATGGAAAACGAAAAATTTACCTTTTTTTATAGAAGTGCGCACCCTTTCTCTCAATGGTATGCCTGTTTTTTTCAAGTCAAAGGCATTACTTATAGCTGTGCGGAGCAATACATGATGCACCAAAAAGCCCTACTATTTGGCGATACTGTCATGGCAGAAAAGATTTTAAAAGCCTCTCAGCCACGCGACCAGAAAGCCTTTGGACGAAAAGTCCAAAATTTTGATGCCCAAATATGGCAAGAAAATGCCAAACGCATAGTTTATGAAGCAAATCATGCCAAATTCACACAAAACAAAGCCATTTTGCAAACGCTCATGGATACAGACGGCACTACGCTTGTGGAGGCAAGTCCCACTGATACGATATGGGGCATTGGGTTAGATGAAAATGATGCACGCGCCTACAGTCGAAGCACATGGCAAGGCACAAACTGGCTGGGCGAAGTCCTCACACAGCTAAGAGAGGACTTGAAAACAGTTTGAAGTTGTAATTTTTATGCAGTAGTACCTTCTTTCAATCTTTCCGCATTGTCTGCCAATCGAAGCTCCTCAATGAAGTCCTCAATGCTTCCGTCCATAACGGCAGGCAAGTTGTGGACTGTGTAGCCTATGCGGTGGTCTGTTACACGACTTTGGGGATAGTTGTAAGTGCGGATTTTGTCTGAGCGGTCGCCTCCCCCTACTATAGATTTACGTTGTGTACTCATCTCAGCTTGTTGCTTTTGGAGTTCTATCTCATAGATACGCGAGCGCAACACTTTGAAGGCTTTTTCTTTGTTTTTGATTTGTGATTTTTCATCTTGACAAGACACGACTATGCCTGTGGGTATGTGTGTAAGGCGCACTGCCGAGTAAGTCGTGTTCACAGACTGTCCACCAGGACCTGATGAGCAGAAAGTGTCAATGCGGACATCATTTGGATTGACTTGTACCTCTATATCCTCCATTTCGGGAAGTGCTACTACACTTGCGGCAGAAGTATGGATACGCCCTTGAGTTTCGGTAGCGGGTACGCGCTGTACGCGGTGTACGCCTGATTCGTATTTTAGCATACCATATACATCTTCGCCTGAAAGTGAGGCTACGATTTCTTTGTAGCCTCCTGAAGTCCCGTCCATGTAGTCAATGAGTTCCATTTTCCAGCCTTTCTTTTCAGCAAATCTTTGGTACATTCTGAAAAGGTCGCCTGCAAAGATAGAAGCCTCGTCGCCTCCTGCACCCGCACGAATCTCAAGAATGATGTCCTTGCTGTCATTCGGGTCTTTCGGAATGAGCAAGTTTTTCAATACTTCTTCTTGGGCTTCTTGTTTGGGGTGGAGTTCATCAAGCTCTATTTTTGCCATTTCGCGGAACTCCTCGTCTTTTTCGGTAGCCAATACATCTTTGCTTGATTTGATATTTGCTAAGATGTTTTCGTAAATTTTATATTGTTCATCTATTTTTTGAAGCTCTTTATACTCTTTCATGAGCTTAGAGTAGCGCGTCATGTCGGCTATTACATCAGGCTCAAGTATCGCTTGGTTTACTTCATCAAAGCGTTGGCGGATGGCATCGAGTTTATCTATCATAGGGTATATGGTCGTGGGGATATGTAAAAATCAGACTGCAAAGGTACTAATTTTTGTGCAATTTGAAAAAATATAGTCTTTTTTATCCAAAAAATATAGCTGTACCTTTTTTTTTACTAATTTTGCAAACGGTAAGCAAATCCGTTCATGAAAAAGATAATCGTTGCTATAGATGGCTACTCTGGTTGTGGCAAAAGTACAACTGCCAAGCTGGTAGCTGAAAAACTAAACTATGTGTATATAGATTCTGGGGCAATGTATCGAGCCGTAACGCTCTTTTTTTTGCGCCATGAAGTCCCTCTTGATAGCACCGAAGCTGTAAAAAAAGCCCTCAGCCTGATTGATATTCGATTTGAGTACAATCCATACACCCACAAAAGCGAAACCTACCTCAATGGCGAAAGCATAGAAGAAGAAATCCGCATGATGGCTGTTTCAGACCGCGTAAGTGAGGTAAGCAAAATTCACGAAGTCCGCGAAGCTATGGTAGCTCTCCAACAAAAACTGGGTACACAAAAAGGCATCGTCATGGACGGGCGCGATATATGCACGCACGTATTCCCACACGCCGAGCTAAAAATATTCATGGAGGCAGACATCTACATCAGAGCGGAGCGCAGGCAAGCTGAACTATTGGCAAAAGGGGAAGATGTGCCTATCTCAGACATTATCCACAACCTCCAAAAACGCGACCACATCGATACCAGCCGAGCCGAAAGCCCGCTTAGAAAGGCTGAAGATGCCATAGAACTTGATTCAAGTAACATCACTATAGAGGAACAGACTGCATACGTGATAGAATTGGCGCAGAAAATAATCCAACACCTAAACTTATCTAAAGTGTTGAATGACAAAACGCCTGTTTGCTAATAATCAAATAGTTATGAAATCATTTTACTTATTCCTTGCCTGCCAACTCATCACTGTAGGTGCTTTTGCACAAATAAAGGAACGTTGGTTGGTAGAACCTGTCTATAACTATATCAGCGAATTTCGAGATGGATATGCCTTAGCTACTACTATACCTTCTTATCACTTTTTACAAAAAGATGGCAAAAAGGCTTTTGACAAAAAATTTGACGAGGCAAAGCCTTTTTCAGAAGGATTGTCGGCTGTTTTGATAGACCAAAAATGGGGCTACATAAATAAACAAGGGGAAATCATTATTCCTCCTACATATACCACTGCCAATGCGTTCAAGGAAGGAAAAGCACTCGTAAAAATAGATAAAAACGCTTTTTTTATTGACAAAAAAGGAAAAGTTCTACTTGCTTTGTCTTACAAAAGTACCAATAACTTCAGAGAAGGACTTGCAGGCATAGAAAATGAGGCAGGCAAGTGGGGTTTTATAGATAGTTTGGGGAAAGTAGTCATTGATTTTCAATATGAATCTTCGTTGCTTTATTTTTATGAAGGATTTTGTGCAATCCGAAAACAAGACAAAATGGGCTACATCAATTCGCGGGGAAAAGAAGTAATCACTGCCCAATTTGAGCAAGCCTCGCCTTTTTTTGAAGGGTTGGCAAGCGTACAAATTACGACAAAAGAAAAACAAAAAAAATATGGTTTTATCAACACAAAGGGCAAAATGATTATCGCCCCTTTGTATGACCAAGCCTATAGATTCAGCGAAAATCTCGCTTCTGTACGTCAGGCAGGCAAGTATGGCTACCTGAATAAAAAAGGCAAAGTTGTCATTCCACTTATTTATGACCAAGCGCAAGACTTTCGTGAAGGGCTTGCTTGTGTAAAAGTAAAACAAAAATGGGGCATCATAAACACGAAAGGAGATTGGATAGTAGAGCCAAAATATGACCAAGTAAGTGTTTATGGTTTTCAAAATGGGCTATTGGGAGTCAGAATACAAGATAAGTGGGGTATGGTAGGCAAGGACGGGAATATATCCTTGCCTGCCGAATACAGTGCTGATGCCGTTTCTTTTGACCTATACACTTGCCAAGAGGATATGATTTTGATTCAAACGCCTTCAGAAAAAGTGTTAATTGACAAAAGTGGCAAAGTTACGTCCATTGAATCACTTGGCTATACTTATCCTGCATGGGGCGTTTTTTTTAATGGTTCGCTTATCTTAAAAAAGAATGGTAAATATGGTGCGATAGACAGCACATTTCAAGTCAGCGTACCTTTTGAGTATGATTCTTTGGGCTTTTTTTATGAAAATAGATGCGTGGCACTTCTGCAAGATAAATTCGTGTATCTAAATGAAAAGGGACAACGTATCAATGAAGTATTGTATGATACTGCCGAAAATTTTAGAGGTGGGCGGGCTATAGTTTCTATTGATAATCACTATTTTTTTATTGACAAAGGTGGCTCAATCATGCGCGAAATACCCGCCAATGTCAAATATTTGTCAGATGGTATGTATGGCTTTAGCACCAATAAAGCCAAGAATATTTGGATTTTTCAGGAAGATGATGTGTTAGGCTTTTCTGATGAAAGTGGTGAAGTCGTATTACGTCCTACTTATCACGCGCTATATTTCAATGAACATCACATAGGCGTAGCAAGAAACGAAAAATTCCAATACGGACTTATCAACAAAAAAGGCGAAATAGTTTTGCCTTTGCAATATGAACGCATTGGGCTTTATTCAGAAGGTCTTTTTGCTGTGAAAAAAGATGGTCTTTGGGGATTCATGGACGAAAAAGGCAGGCAAGTCATTCCTCCTAAATATGAAGATGGTAATTTTTATTTGGTAACTGAAATGAAAGAGGGATTGGCGGCTGTTAAGAAAAATGGCTTTTTTGGCTACATCAACAACCAAGACGAAACTATCACTCCTTTCAAATATACACGCGCCTATCCCTTCGAAAATGGATTTGCATACATAGAAATCAACGAGAAAAAAGGCTTCATAGATACGAAAGGGCGCGAATATTTTAGCAAAACCCTTGAATTGGACACACCCCAGCAAGGTTTTTGCAGAGCCACTTACAAAGGTAAGTGGGGAGTTATTTACCAACCCAATCATTATTAGGAATGAAAACAAAATAACATGATAATTTCACTCACGCGAAGCCACGCTGTAAGCGTCTGTTGGTATTGCCTAACCGCGTAAAAGCTCGATAACAGACGCTTACAGCGTGGCTAAATATGCTCAAGTTATTTTTTAC
>JAAFJK010000012.1 GCA_013298105.1 Cytophagales bacterium | reverse complement strand
CCCACCCAAGCCAAAAACAGGGTGTTTCAATTAAAAGTTATTTGCGTGGTTTGGGTGGGGGTGAACCCCACCCCTACACCAAAAATATATTTTATTATCCTTCCATTTATTTTTTAGGCTTTACTTAACATTTTTTATAAAATATTGATTGTAAATAAATTATATCTGATAAATGTTTCCTGATAAATGTTAAATGTCCACCCTTTAACCTTTCCACCCCATGCCAGTACGTATTGTAGAAGATGACGAAAACGAAATGTTGTCGGACGACCATTTTGATTTTGATAATCCCGAAGAAAGCGCAGACGAAGCGCACGACACATCTTCAGAAGAAGAAGAAACTTCAGACAAAGGTTTTTTTGGTAGCTTTGAAGACGAGGCTTAATTTCTTACCCTTATTAGACTTCTTGCAAAAGAAACAAAAGAATTTTTGCAAGGAGTTTTTTATCCAATCCAACACAAACCATGAACAAAAACCTACTTCTTTGGATAAGCATTTTTGCTTTATTCAGCCATTGCTCCTCAAAGAAAAACAAAGAGGGTGCAAATAACTCAGGTAACAAACTCGCGCTCGCACAAGGTTGTAAGCTCAACCAGAAAGAGTTTGACAAAGCGGAAGTATTTGAGCCTTTGGCAAAAACACTTGCCGAAAATAAAAATGGGCGCAAAGCCTCTTTACTTAATTATGCACCCAAGCGCTTGAGTCAAGGCAGTCAAGGTTCATGCTGTGCATGGGCGTGCGTATATGCGACTACTACCATTTTGCACGCCTCCGCCAGTGGAAAAGACCCGAATAGCATAGCCTTCAGCCCCGCTTTTCTCTACAATCAGATGACAAAAGGAAACTGTGTAGGTACAAGTATAAGACCTGCACTCGATAAGCTCGTAAAAGAAGGAGCGGTTTCACTTAGCGATTTTCCTTATACTGAAGAATCTTGCAGTAAACAACCCAGCGATGAACTCAAGAAAAAAGCCGAAAAGTTCAAATTGCGTGGTTACAATCGCCTCACGTTGAAGCACGACGACTACAAAATAGACTTGGAAGCCATCAAACAAAATATTGCACAAGGCGCACCTGTAGTGATAGGCATGGCAGTAGGTGGTTCGTTCTATAGCGTGGGGACAGAAGGACTTTGGGTGCCTACCAAAAAAGAGTACGAAGACGTGAAAAAAAGTCTTGATGGACACATAGTAGATGATGGCAGTGGAGGCGGATTTGGTGGACACGGTCTGTGTGTGGTGGGTTTTGATGACGACTATGAAGGTGGCGCATTCCATATCATGAACTCATGGGGAGCTGATTGGGGCAAAGATGGTCTTTTCTGGATGCGCTATAAGGATTTTGAGTATTTTGTGAATACCTTTTATGGCGAAGCATACGGACTGTATCCTATGGAAAAAAAGAAAAAAGAAAATGCCAATGATACAGATTTCAAATGTGCTATAGGACTACTTGACAACGAAAGCAAAAAATATTTCCCCTTCAAAGGCAAAGGCGGCAATGTATTCGAAACTGAAGACGTTATCCCCAAAGGCACAAAATTCAAAATTGCTGTCAAAAACGAAGAAGAATGTTATGTTTATGTCTTTGGACAAGAAACAGACGGAAGTAGCTATGTACTTTTTCCTTATACCGAAAAACACTCTGCCTTCATGGGCATAGTAGGTGCAAGACTTTTCCCCAAAGATTATTCACTACAGCTCGACAATAAAGGCACAAAAGACGTAATGGCGGTGGTTTTTACAAAAGAAAAAATCAATCACAAAGCCCTCAATAAGAAAATAAGTGCCAGCAATGCACCCACTTATCAAGCTAAAATTGCCGAAGCATTGGGCGATACAGGCATCAAGCAGGCAAAGCTCGAAGATGGAGAGAAAATCAGTTTCAGCGCAAAAAGCAAAGGCAAAAACGCGATGGCTGTAGTGTTTGAGATTAAAAAACGCAAAACTGCACGATAAAAATAAATAATTCATAGGAATGAAAATAAAATGGTTGTCTGACAATTTTTGTGGTAGCTTTTTTTTGCTCAATAGGATAGGGTTTAAAACCCTATCCTATTGAGCAAAAAAGGCGTTTCTTAAATTACTAACTTGCTCAAAAAATGCTTCTCCACAA
>JAAFJK010000671.1 GCA_013298105.1 Cytophagales bacterium | reverse complement strand
GAGTTTAAAAAAGCGTTTAGAAACAAAATATGCCTTTCAAACTACCTCTGATAGCGAAGTTTTGATGTACTTTTTGGCAGACGAACCTACGGCTGATTTGGGACTTTTGGAAGGCATTTTTGCGTTTGTATGGTATGATACGCATACAGACACGCTCCGATATGCGCGGGATAGCTTTGGCATAAAACCGCTTTACAAATATGAAGATGCGCGTTTTTTGATACTTTCGTCTGAGATTCAGGGTATTTTGGGGAGTGGCTTGGTAGGCAAGTGCATAGACGACTCGCAAATCTATCATTACCTTGCCTACCGCTATGCTGAGCCTACGCGGACGTTTTTTAAAGGCATCGAACCTGTCGCGCCTTGCCCAAAAACGACCTTGCCTACCCAAAATCGCGAAGCCTTGCCTGCCCTTGCTTCTGCCGTTGTGAAACAGACTGTAGGCGATGTGCCGTTTGGTATTTTCCTCAGTGGAGGCGTGGATTCTACGTTGCTTTTGGCACTTTTGCGCGAGCAGGGACACACCAACTTGCCTGCCTTCACGATAGTGCATCCCGCCAAAGAAGCGAGTTTTGGGACTTCAGATGCGCATTTTGCGCGGTTGGCATCGCGACAATATGGCGCAAAATTACATACATTGGAGATTGATTCGAGTGCGCTTGAAGCCTTGCCTGCCTTCATAGACCGCATAGACCAGCCGATAGCTGATGGCGCGTATTGGCTTACAGAGATGCTCTCGGCAGAGGCGCGAAAATCTGTTAAATTCGTTTTTTCTGGGGCAGGTGCAGATGAACTTTTTAGTGGCTATAACAGGCACAAGGCATACCATTTCTATAAGCAGTGTTATGGACTTTTGATGTTGGGTTATCCTTTTTTGAAGGTGTTAGCAAAAATCTTGCCTACGGGTTTTGCGCACCCTTACCGCCAACATTTCAGATTGATAAAGAAGTTTGGGCAAGATATTTCACTTAGTTCTGAAAAAACGTGGCAAAATTTTATACGGCTATCAGCCTTGCCTGCCCCGCCCGTAGGCAAGGGCATCACAAGTGTTTTGCACGACCAGCAGTATTACCTTCAGCATGATGTCTTGGCACTTACAGACCGCGCAAGTATGCTTCACGCGCTTGAGGTGCGTGTGCCTTATCTTGATGCAGAAGTGGTAAATTATGCACAAAATCTGCCCCTTGCCTACCAGCTGAAGCATGGCAAAAAGTGGGTACTGAAAAAAATGCTCTCGGACTTGGGAGGCAAGGTCTATACTACAAGGCGCAAAGAAGGCTTTGGCGTACCTATAGGCGCGTGGCTACGTGCGCCTGTAGGCAAGGTATATATTGATTTATTGCAAAATCCTCAAAGCATACTCTACAACTACTTGCCTGCCCGCTATATCCAAACCCTTGTAAAACAACATCTTAGCTATCAAACTGATGCGACTGCCGAGCTTTGGGCGTTGCTGGTGCTGGAGATGTGGCTACAGAGGCAGACCTGATTTAATCGCCCATTACCCAAGTACGCGCTTCTTCTGCATCTGTGAAAGTACGTAAATTGAAACCGCTTATTTTGCGCACTGCCGCTGCAATATATTCTCCACCTATTTTGGTAAAAAGATTATTCGATAAAATGATAGACACACGCATATTGTCCTGAAAAACTTTGCGCATACGCGGTAGCCAATTCGTAACTAACCACGCTTTTGATTCCATACTGGATTTTTGCATAGTAGCTTGATTTACCAAAAGTCGGCTTGCATTGTGTTGCAGAGCCAAATCGCCTGTAGCATTGAAAACAGTTTTATAATCTTCTTTGCTAATCTCTCCCAAAAGTTCAAGATAAACTAAATCAGCCGAAGCATCATAGCTGATGCGTCCAAAAGGCTGTTCATATAATATTTCCATAGAGTTCTAAAATTTTATGGTACAAAAATAATATTTTATAGTACAAAAACAATGCGAATTTAAAAATAACAAAATATTATTTATAAATTAGTTCCATTTTGAGGCTGTCGATTAGTATTTATAAGTACAGCGATAATCCTTAAACCTTAACCCCTAATTTTATGAAATATGTATTCGTGTGGCTCTTGGTATGTCTTGCCTTGCCTACCCACGCCCAAAATGCCCAAATTTTTGCAAAAAGCGACTTGCCTACCTTTTATGTGAACTGTACGCAAGAAATGTTTTTTATTTTGCCCGAAAAGCTGGCAGGCAAGTCTTGGACTTACAGCTCCGACAATGGCACAGTAAAACTCCTTACGCATCGCGCGGACTTTGATGTCCTACAAATCTTACCTTACAAGGCAGGCAAGGGCATCATTACTGCCACTTCAGGCACTACGACTGAAACGGCTGTCTTTGAGGTCATAAAAATACCTTCGCCTGTAGCTATTTTGGCGGATTCATTGGGGAAAGAAGTCGATATTCAAAACCCAATCAATATCAGTAAAGTAAAACAAGTCATCATGCAACCTGACCCGTTCTTTGCTAAAGCGCTGCCACATGAAGCTAAGTATGATGTGGAGTCGTTATTCTCTA
>JAAFJK010000498.1 GCA_013298105.1 Cytophagales bacterium | reverse complement strand
CAAACTATTCATTACGGTAAAACACCCAAATATGTAAAAGCCTATATCGTATCCTCAACACAATCTGAGTATATCCAACCACATTTAGGAATTATTACACCTTCTGGACAATATATACCACGCCCTGATACCCCACCCATTAAAAAGGAAGTAATAGGAAATACGGCAGAAGTAATAAAAAAAGAGTTGGAAAAACATGGCTTGGTAGCAGAAATAGGTAGCGAAGAAAAACTATTACTCGACCATGATCTTGTGGTGGTTTATAGAGATGTGTGGCGTTGGGATTTTAAGAAAATATTAGACAACTTAGAAATTTCATTTCGTTCACCTGAAACAGGGCAAATTTTATCAGTTTCGATATATAATATTTACCATAATAAGGAGGTTCACAATTTCCCCACCCCAGAAAAAGAAGTTCCCAAAATGATAAAGCAACTTTTAGGAAAATAATATGAGTGGGCAAATTTTGAATAAATATATCTTGTTGTAACACCCACTCCAAAAAAGCTACTATTACAATAAGATGCTTTTAGAATACGCTACCTTATAATTTCGGATAATCAACCGCAAAATAGATGCGTTTGGCTAAAAATGATAACATTTTGATTTTGTACTTTTTTGTGTACTCTTAAAATAAAAACCGCATTTACAAGCTGTAAATGCGGTTTTTATTTGTTTGAGTGATCCCGATTGGATTCGAACCAATGACCGACAGATTAGAAATCTGTTGCTCTATCCAGCTGAGCTACGGGACCATTGGGGGGTAATTTTTTGTCGGGATAGCAAGATTCGAACTTGCGACCTCCTGGTCCCAAACCAGGCGCGATGACCGGACTACGCTATATCCCGATTTTTTAAGTCCTATTTTTAATCGTGTGCAAAGGTAAGTAACCTGTTTGACATTTCCAAATATTTGGTAAAAAAAAATTTTTTTGCGCTATTTTTTTATTGGTGTCTAAAATCAAAAGCACTTTGTTTTGAAAAACCTTGCCTACCGATTGGGCAGGCAAGGTTTATGTATTTCCACAAAATACAGTTACAACATTCTTTGTATCAGCGCATCAACACTGATACCTTCTGCTTCGGCTTTAAAATTGCGGACAATTCGATGGCGCAAAATAGGCAACGCCACCGCTTTTACATCTTCTATGTCAGGCGAATATTTGCCACGCAAAAGTGCGTTACATTTTGCACCCAAGATAAGATATTGCGAAGCACGTGGACCTGCACCCCATTCGAGGTATTGATTGGCATCTTTGGAGGCATTTTCGGTATTGGGGCGCGTCTTATGCGTAAGCCTCACTGCATAATCAATTACGTTATCTGTGATAGGTACACGCCTTACAAGTTGTTGGAAACCAATGATTTGCTCTGAAGTCAATATTTTATTGACTATCGGCTTATGGTCTGTGGTGGTATTTTTTACAATCAATTTTTCGGCTTCGAGACTGGGATAGTCCAAAAATACATTGAACATAAAGCGGTCTAATTGGGCTTCGGGTAGCGGATAAGTACCTTCCTGCTCTATCGGGTTTTGGGTAGCAAGTACAAAAAACGGCAATTCCAACTTATAGCGTTTCCCACTGATAGTTACGCCATGTTCTTGCATAGCCTCGAGGAGCGCGGCTTGAGTTTTGGGAGGAGTACGGTTGATTTCATCTGCCAAGATGATGTTTGCAAAGATAGCTCCAGGCGTAAACTTAAAGTTACGTTCTTGGTCGAGTGTTTCTGAACCCAAAATGTCGGAGGGCATCAAGTCAGGTGTAAACTGAATCCGATTGGCTTTGAGGTCAAGCGCACTGGAGATGGTCTGCACAAGGAGTGTTTTGGCAAGACCTGGCACGCCTACAAGCAGGCAATGGGCTTGGCAAAATATAGCCATCAAAAGCTGATGCACAGTTTCCTCTTGTCCTACGATTACTTTGGCAATCTCTTGACGCAAGTTTCCATACACACTCGATAAGGCGTTTGCCGCTTCTACATCATCACGATATTGTTCCATGTGGTTTTTATATGGTTTTGGTTTTAGTCTTTTTCGCAAAGATATGTATTTGCAGGCGCATTTCAATTTTTTTTTGCTAATTTTGTAAAAACTTAATCCGCTTATGAAATTTTTTCGCTTTGAGTCTATTTATCAACGCGAGGGCTGGCTTTCGCCTGCTTTTGTGGGTATCACGCCTACAGGGACTATAGCCTACATGAACAGCAAACCCCCCACAGGCGTAGCCGAGCATACCGTAGAGAAAATAGCTGGACACGCTTTGGCGGGCTTTGTCAATGCACATTCGCACGCTTTCCAATATGCTATGGCAGGCTTGGCAGAGCATCATGCACAGGCGCACGAGGCAGATACTTTCTGGACGTGGCGCGAAAAAATGTATAAAACCGCCCTCCGCATCAGTCCTGAATCCTTAGAAGCCATTGCCACACAACTCTATGCAGAGATGCTCAGACATGGCTATACGCACGTGGCAGAGTTTCATTATTTGCACCATGACGAAGAAGGAAAACCTTACAAACAAGTAGGCGAAATGGCGCACAGGCTACTCAAAGCCTCCGAAAAAGCGGGTATTCGAATTACGCTCTTGCCTACGTGGTATGCACAAGGCGGTTTTGGCGAATTGCCTGCCGATAGACAAAGGCGATTCATCAGTTCGTCCCTTGAAGAATATCTACAGCTTTGGCATCAGACTAATAAACTTGCCTCCCGCTTCAACCACGCAGATGTGGGTTTTTGTATTCATTCGCTCCGTGCAGTCAGCGAAGAACAGCTCAAACAACTCACGCTTTTGCACGCCCAAGAATATCCACATTTGCCTTTCCATATTCATATAGCCGAACAGCAAAAAGAAGTGGAGGATTGCCAAAAATATCATGGCAAAAGACCGCTCGAATACCTTGCCTCCCTCACGAAGCTCACGCCTGCCTATCAACTCGTACACGCCACACACCTCACACACAAAGAAGTAGAAATCATAGCCAAGTCAGGGGCGCAAGTCGTGCTTTGCCCTTCTACCGAAGCAAACTTAGGCGATGGATTTTTTAGTTTGCAAGATTTCCAGAAATCGGGCGGAAACTGGGCTATAGGGACAGATAGCCACATCGGGCTAAATCCTTTTGAAGAACTCCGATGGCTTGACTATGGGCAAAGGCTTAAGACACACCTCCGAAAAGTCTATCAGCACACACAAGAGCCTGACAGTGCCAAAATAGCTTACGAACAAGCCATCTTCTCGGGCAGGCGAGCTGTAGGAAGGTTGGATTTGAAAAATTTTTTTGAGGTAGGCAAGCCCTTTGATGCACTTATCATCAGAGATGATGTCCCGCTCGTAGCCCAAACTGCCCCTACACACAGATTAGCCACTATACTCTATAGCAGTGATGCAAGTTGGCATCTTGGTACGTGGGTACATGGACAATGGCAAATCCTCGAACAGCAACACAAACACAAAACCACTATTTTGCCTCAATTCAGAGAAGCCACTAACGAAATACGTGGGTAAAAAAATTAATAATCAAATAGTTAAAAATACAAAATCCGTTTTAATCTGTATTATCTGCGTTATCCGTGTGCTTTTTTTGACAAACAATCATACAACTTTAATCTGTTTTGATAAAAACCATGAAACAAAACAAAACAAAACCCACCGAAATCAGTGTAGCCGATTTCATAGCACAAATAACGCCCGATAAGATGCGTGAAGACTGCCAAACCATAGCCATGCTCATGGAGGAGGTAGCTCAAGAAGTCCCCAAAATGTGGAGTGCTTCTATAGTGGGATTTGGCTTGTATCAATATAAATACGAGTCGGGCAGGCAAGGCGAGTGGTTCAGGTTCGGATTTGCACCTCGCAAAAAACAACTCACACTCTATATCATGGACGGTTTTGAGGCACGCACAGACCTCATGGAGCGACTGGGAAAACATACCACAGGTAAGTCCTGCCTTTATATCAATCGCCTCGAAGACATAGACATGGCTGTTTTGCGTGAGCTTTTGGAAGGTGCTTTGCAATAAGTTTTGGGCAGTTTTTAGTCCTATTTCAAAACCTTGCCTGCCCCACGACAGTAGGGCAGGCAAGGTTTTTATAAAATAAAAAACTTTCCTTTGGGGTTGAGCACTTTTTGTTTTTGGATATTTTTTGTATATTTGCCTCAAGTTAAAACCACATTGTATTATGGTAGATTTTCTTGTTGAAGAACCTTTTACTGAAGAATCGTTTGTTGAAGAATCCCTTGCAGAAACTCTGGGCTTTGAAGAAAAATATGACCTTGTTCACGAAACAGAGGAGACGGCTATCTATGCGCATACGATTTATTATG
>JAAFJK010000478.1 GCA_013298105.1 Cytophagales bacterium | reverse complement strand
AATTTCTTTCCTATGATTATCAACTCTGACGAAAGACAATGGACATGGATGGACGAAGGTTTGAATACTTTTGTACAATACCTGACTGAAAAAGAATGGGACCCGAACTATCCTACCACTGATGCCTTGCCCAAAGCAATTACAAACTACATGAAAGGTGACCAAAAGAAAATCGTACCTATCATGACCAATTCAGAAGCTATCCCACTTATGCAATTTGGTGCAAATGGCTATAACAAACCTGCCACTGCCTTGAATATCTTGCGCGAAACTGTCATGGGGCGCGACCTTTTTGACAAAGCATTCAAAGAATATGCCCGCCGTTGGGCTTTCAAACGCCCTGAGCCTGCAGATTTTTTCCGTACTATGGAAGATGCTTCTGCCGTAGATTTGGATTGGTTTTGGCGCGGTTGGTTTTATGGCACTGAGCCTGTAGATATTTCTCTTGAAAATGCACAATTTATCAAAGGTACAGGCAGTTCGCAAAGCGAAGGAAATCCCTTGCCTGCCAAAGAAGGTGGTGTGGGTATGATGGTGGCTACCAATGTATTGGGTGATGATAAAGACAAGTATATGAAAAAAAGCAATTTTATATATCAGCTTGACTTCAAAAACATGGGTGGTCTTATCTCGCCTATAGTATTTGAAATCCAATACAAAGACGGCACAAAAGAAAAAATAAACTTGCCTGCCGAGATATGGCGACAAAACCCTGAAAAAGTGTCTAAAATGCTGACACTCGAGAAAGAAGCAGTAGGTTTCAAACTTGACCCGAACCAAGAAACGGCTGACATCAATACCAAAAATCATGAGTTCCCGCGTGCTGACATTCCTTCTAAATTTGATGAAATCAAAGAGAAAGAGAAGAAAGCCGAAGGCGGAAACGAAAAACCTAAAGAGGAGCCTAAGAAAGAAGAACCTAAAAAAGAGGAGAAAAAGAAAAAAGAGAAAAAAGAAAAGAAAAAATAGCCTTGTGCGAACAAAAAAAAGTGGCTACCCAAATTGGGTAGCCACTTTTTTACATACATAAACCGCCACAGTTTTTACTCATCATCATCATCTTCCAACTCCTCGCCTGCGGGCGCAAGTTTATTTTTGCCTTTGCCCTTACCTTTTGCCTCTTTGCGGGCTTTTGCGGCGGCTTTGATAGCTTCCCACTTGGTTTTCTGGTCGCCTGTCAGCAATGCCTCTATGCGTGCAGTGCGGTTTTCATTGTTGGCTTTGCGCTCTACAGAGATGGCTTTTTTGTCTGCACCTGCTTGGGATCTTTTATCACGAAGCTCGTCATTTTTCTTAGCCGCTTCAAGATTAATGGCATATACTTGAGTTTTTTGTTCAGCCGAAAGACCTAATCTTTTCTCTAAGTGATTGGTGTGTGCAGTGGCGCGTTCTTCGGCAGGGCGGTTGCGCATTTCGCCTTTATTACCTTTTCCTTTTTGTGCAAAGGCTACTGTGCATAAGCTCAAGCATAAAGCGAGCGTGAAAAAAAATTTAGTTTTCATAAGAAAAACAAATAAATAAAATTGTAATAGCTAAATAATTAGCTTGTTTGAATATTTAGACAAAAGTATGCCTAAAAGGTTTAATCTCCAAATTTCATTAACAATCGATTAACTTTTGAATAAGTTTTTGATGAAAATTATATTTTATAAATTATTGACTATCAATGCTTTGAACCTATAAAGTCTTTAAACAGTTTGCAACTTGACTTTTAGCATAGAATTTGATTATTCAAAAGATGTATCAAATATCTTAGCAAACAAAAATGAAAGAAATCGTTAAAATCATACCAAGCGAAGGTCAAAAATCAGTGTGGGATTTTCCGCGCCCACCGATTGTAGAAGACATTAGCCTATCCATAAGCGTATATTATAAGGGTGTACTTATTGCCAAAAGTACAAATACCAAACGGGTGCTTGAGAGGGCGCACCCGCCTTGCTATTATATACCTATAGCAGATGTGTCTATGGCTTACCTCAAAACGAATGGAGAAGTTTCATTTTGTGCCTACAAAGGCAAAGCTACTTATTTTGACTTGAATATAGGCGAGGACAACATAGCTGACATAGCTTGGACATATCCTCAACCTACTACCAAATATACGGAGCTTGCACAGTACACGGCTTTTTTTGCAGGTAAGGGCTGTGATTGTTATGTAGGCGAGGAACTTGTAGTGCCACAACCGAGCGAGTTTTTCGGTGGGTGGATTACGGCAGACATTGTGGGTCCGTACAAAGGCGAAGACGGTACTTGGGATTGGTAGCCCCTTGCCTACCCGCGGCAGTAAATAAATTCATACCTCTCACTTCAAACCTCTCAAAATGCTCTTTTTCCCGAATGCTAAAATAAATCTTGGTCTGCAAATCTTGCGCAAACGGACGGACGGATTCCATGACATAGCTTCTTTTTTTTATCCTATAGATTGGCAAGATGTGCTGGAGATATTGCCCTTGCCTGCCCAAAGCGTATCTTCTTTCAGTACTACAGGCATAGCTATCCCCGAAGATGGCAAAGAAAATCTGTGTATGCGTGCTTATTATTTGCTGAAGGCAGATTTTGACTTGCCTGCCGTCATGATACATTTGCACAAAAATATCCCTATAGGTGCGGGTATGGGCGGGGGTTCGGCTGATGCTTCGTTTGTACTGAAGGGCTTGAATCAAATGTTTGATTTACAAATCCCTACCGAAAAACTCCTTGCCTACGCCGCACGCTTGGGCAGTGATTGTGCTTTTTTTATTGAAAATAAAGCCCAACTCGCACAAGGCAGAGGCGAATTGCTATCGGCAGAAGCCCCCGATTTGCGCGGTACGCATATCGTAGTAGTTTATCCTTGCCTGCACATCACGACAGCCGAAGCCTATCAAGGCGTAACTCCACAAACGCCTCTTGTCCCTTTGCAAGAAGCTATCCAACAGCCTCAAGACACTTGGAAAGACCACATCAACAACGATTTTGAAAAGGGACTTTTTGAAAAATATCCGACCTTGCCTGCCCTGAAAGCCCAAATGTATGATTTGGGGGCTTTTTATGCCAGTATGACAGGCTCTGGCTCGGCTGTTTTTGGACTTTTTCGGGCGGAGGCAGGCAAGGAAGTAATGGAAAGTTTCAAAAATTATATAGTTTGGAAAGGGAAAATACTATGATTTTCCACAAAAAATCAGCAACTTGCACCAAAATTCTGAAAAAACCATATCATGGGAGTCGTAGAACGCAAAGAGCGTGAAAAAAGGCAACGCAAAGAAGCCATCATAGATGCGGCAGAGCAAATTTTTTTCAAACAAGGGATAGAAAACAGCTCTATGGACGAAATCGCTCAGTTAGCCGAGTTGAGCAAAGGTACAGTATATTCGTATTTTAAAAGTAAAGAAGAACTTTATAGCACGATAGTGTTGCGTGGTTTTATTATTTTAAAGAAAAAATTAAAAGAATCTGCCCTTCCGCAAGAATCGGGCTACCAAAACGTAAAGGCAATCTCGGAAGCATATATCAAGTTTTCTTATGAGCATACAGGTTATTTTGATGCTATCTTGTATTATCAAAACGACCTTTTTCATTCGCGTAAGCGCGAACCCAGCCAAGTGGAGTCGCTCGAAGGAGGCAACGCTGTGATAGGCGTACTTGTCCACGCTATCCAAAAAGGCAAAGCAGATGGAAGCATCACGCCTGACCTGCAAGAAGTAGAAACTGCGTTTGTACTTTGGAGCCAAATAACAGGGCTTTTGCAGGTAATTCAGCGCAAAATGAGCATCATTGCCTACCATTACAAAATCAAACCAGACGACCTTTTCCAAAATTATTTCGAGCTTCTTGAGCGGTCTTTGCGTAATCTTATAATTTCATAATATGCTTCACTCTCTTTGTGTATATTGTGGCTCTAAAAAAGGAGTCAATCCTGCCTACCAAGCCAGTGCCGAAGCACTCGGTAAACTACTCGCAACCAACCACATACGCCTCGTGTATGGAGGCGGAAATGTAGGGCTTATGGGCATAATAGCAGATGCTGTCCTTGCTTGCGGAGGCACAGTAACAGGCGTGATACCGCGCTTTTTAATGGATTGGGAAGTAGGACATACTGAGCTTACAGTGCTACGAGTGGTAGAAACAATGCACGAGCGCAAAGACATGATGGCTTCTCTTTCAGATGGATTCATAGTCATGGCAGGCGGTATAGGCACGCTCGAAGAGCTATTTGAGGTCTTCACATGGAGGCAGTTACAACTTCATCAAAAACCTATCGGCATACTGAATACGGACGGTTATTACGATTTTTTGATTTCCTTTTTGGAAAATAGCGTCATGCAGGGCTTTTTGCAGGAAAGTGTTTTGCAGTCGCTTATCATAGAAACCGAACCCGAAACGCTGTTAGAAAAAATGAAGGGCATTTGATATTTGTGTTTTTGATTCTGGTTGTCTGACATTTTTTGTGGAGAAGCATTTTTTGAGCAAGTTAGTAATTTAAGAAACGCCTTTTTTGCTCAATAGGATAGGGTTTAAAACCCTATCCTATT